>CALXRO010000043.1 GCA_944390875.1 uncultured Rickettsiales bacterium | reverse complement strand
ATGACGTTTTAGCTTCAGCAGGGCTCAGTTTATTATCAAGTTATTTTTTAGTAAAAAATAAAAATATAAATAAAATTTATTCTGTAAATTATAATCCTGAAAATAAAGCTTTATCTTTTAATTTTTTGTATAGATTCTAGTATATACAGGTTAATATACAATTGAAATTTTTCATGGTCAGATTTTAGGACTACTAGAATAAAAAATAAATAAACTATAAAAAACTAAGAAATTAAAATTTATAAATAATAACTTACTTTATGTATTAAAATTAAGAAAAAACTCAAAGTAAAGAATCTCACATAACTATAACATAATTTACTTAAAAAAGACATAAATACTTAAAAAACCTATTATATTTTTTATATATTTAATATCTTTAAAAAAAGCTGTACATAAACTATTTATATATAGAGACTAAGGTTTAATGCTTTAATTCCATTTTTTCTCTATCTTCTTATTTAGGTTAATTTCTTCTTTCAAAATTATGTGGAATTTTATACTTTCTTATTTTAATTGTTAGCTTTCAATTTAACATTTTATCTTATAATTCCTTTTATTGTTTTATTCGAATTTTAACTATTATTTTTTAGTTATAATATTTATTTTTTAATAATAAATCTAACTATTTTTTAAAAACAATTAGACCTTTCTCTTTTTGATTATTTAATTTTAACTTCTCCATGTAATGTTATAGATCTGGGCCTTCGTCCTGGGTCATCTCCCTCTTGTATATTTACAATTATTGCCCCAGCTAAAGGATTTTGGTGTATCAATTGTTTGTGTTCGGATATTTTGGCATTAATATGATATATATCTTGTTCAATTTGTTTTCTATATTCACGATTCCTTTGTATCCAAATCATATTTATTATTTGACAATTTTACTTTGTCTACTGACATTTTTATATATGTATCATAACGATTATTCATATTTTCAGATATTTTTAGATAAAACTTAAATTTATTTTTATTTATTTCCTCTATATTTATATTTTTAAATTCTGAATTATTATATATGCTTCTGCAGCATAATCTGAACATATTAAACCAATTTGATCAAAAATATCTTTATGATTATAAAAGGAACATTTTTTAATTTTATTTATACTTATTTGAAGAGTTTCACATAATTGTTCTCTTGCATTTTCAAATTCTGTAAAATTTAAAAAAGCTTCAGAAGAGTCAAATATTATGCAATTTGTTGAATTTAATTTTTTACATTTTTGATGATTCCATCATTATCAAAAATATCAGTATTTACAGTCACACAGAAATCATGACTTTTAATTCCACCTCTTGATGTTACAAATAACGTTGCTGTAGGTTTATTTAATCTTTTAGCTTCTTTAATAGAATTTATTAAATCTGCCATTATATTTCTTCTAAAAATACGAGTATTATTACTACTGTTTGCAACATTAAGAGATTCTCCAATTGCTGTATAAAACACTTTATTAATTGAAGACGATTGACTCTGTATGTATGTTATTGCTAATAAATGACCAGTACCTTTTCCTTCTAAATTATTGCCATCAACAGTCATAAAATTGCCACACATAAGTTCATTTATTAATTCTCTAGCTAAAGGTGAATGTAAATCCAAAATTTACTCATTTTTAACTCCTTCTTTTAATTTTTTATTTATAATAAAACCTGCATCACTGTGATTTTCCTTCATTTCTATAATTAAAGTATTATTGACTTTTGGATTTATTAGATCTCCTTCAACTCTTTGTAATTTTTGACAATAATATCTTGGTGAATATCCAGTAATCACTGTATTTTTTGATGAATTTAAATTTCCAAATAATTTATAATATTCTGATTTTTTGTTCTGACATTGTATTTTACTTAATTAATTAAGTTAAACGAATTATTAAACGAATTAAACATAATTGTTTGGCATAATCATCCACGAACCATATGGTTTATTTGGGTCAATACCTTCTTCTATTAAAATGTCTCTAAATTCATCATCATTTAAATATTTAATTTCCTTAATGCTACCATCTTCATTAAAAAAATATCTTATTTTAGAAAAACTTGTACAACGAGCTCTATTTCCATTGCCATAACAACATATTTCAAAAATACCCTTATCATCATTAACATTTATAGATTTAATTATTTTTTGTGTATCCATGTTTCTTCATTATGACTATATAAAATTATATCATATTTTTAATAAATTTCAAGTAAAACAAAGAATAATTATAAAATAAATTTTTCTATATATAATCTTAACCCCCTTGCAATAACCGAAAAAGATATTATATACTCTAACAAGTAATTTTATTAACAAATTAGAGAGTTAGTATGAAATTAAAACCATTAGGAGATAGAGTCCTGATAAAAAGAGAGGATGCCGAAGAAAAAACATCTGGCGGTATTATAATTCCAGAAACTTCCAAAGAAAAACCTTCAAAAGGAACAGTTGTTGCCGTTGGTGATGGCGCAAGAGATGAAAAAGGAAATCTTATTCCTATGAATCTTAAAGCAGGAGATAAAGTTTTCTTTAGTAAATGGGGCGGAACAGAAATAAAAGTTGATGATGAAGAACTAGTAATCATGAAAGAGTCAGATATTTTAGCAATTATAGAATAGGTTTATTATGACAGCAAAAGAAATAAAATTTGGTTCAGATGCAAGAACAAGAATATTAAATGGTATAAATACATTAGCTGATGCAGTAAAAGCAACATTAGGACCTAAAGGTAGAAATGTAATAATAGAAAAATCCTTTGGAGCTCCAAGAATAACAAAAGATGGTGTTACTGTTGCTAAAGAAATAGATTTAAAAGATAAATTTGAAAATTTAGGTGCACAAGCTATAAGAGAAGTTGCAAGTAAAACAAATGATGTTGCTGGTGATGGTACAACAACTTCAACTGTTTTGGCACAAGCAATTTCAGCTGAAGGTTTTAAGGCTGTAGCTGCAGGTTTAAATCCTATGGATATTAAAAGAGGTATTGATAAAGCTGTTTCAGTAGCTATAGAAGAAATTAAAAAAGCAAGTAAAAAAATTTCTTCTAGAGATGAAATTGCTCAAGTTGGTACTATATCTGCTAATGGCGATCAGGAGATAGGATCAAAAATAGCTGATGCTATGGAAAAAGTAGGAGCAAATAGTCCTATAACTGTTGAAGAAGCTAAAGGTTTAGAATTTGAAGTAGAAGTTGTTGAGGGAATGAATTTTGATAGAGGTTATTTATCTCCATATTTTGTTACTGATACTGAAAAAATGAATGTTGTACTAGATAATCCTTATATTCTTATTTTTGATAAGAAAATTTCTACTTTACAACCTATGATAAAAATTCTTGAATCTGTTGCACAAAGTGGAAGACCATTATTAATTATAGCTGAAGATGTTGAAGGTGAAGCACTTGCTGCTTTAGTTGTAAATAAGTTAAGAGGTGGTTTAAAAGTTTGTGCTGTAAAAGCTCCAGGTTTTGGTGATAGAAGAAAAGCTATGTTAGAAGATATAGCTGTTTTAACTGCAGGGCAGGTTATTTCTGAAGAAATAGGTTTAAAATTAGAGAATGTTGAAATCCAAAATCTTGGAAGATCAAAAAAAATTGTAATAACAAAAGATGATACAACTATAGTTGATGGAGCTGGTTCATCAGAAGATGTTGAAGCAAGATGTAATAATATAAAGAAACAAATTGAAGATACAACTTCAGATTATGACAAAGAAAAATTACAAGAGAGACTTGCAAAATTGTCTGGTGGTGTAGCTATATTAAAAGTTGGTGGTTCTACAGAAGTTGAAGTTAAAGAAAAAAAGGATAGAGTAGAAGATGCTTTGGCTGCTACTAGAGCTGCAGTAGAGGAGGGTATAGTTGCTGGAGGTGGTGCAACTTTTGTTCACATAGCTGCTAAAATTAAAGATTTAAAAGGTGATAACGAAGCACAAAATACTGGTATAAAAATAGTTTATAATGCTTTGCAATCTCCTGCTAAACAAATTGTTGATAACGCAGGTCTTGAAGGCGCTGTAATTATAAATAAAATTATGGAAAATAGTGATATGAATTTTGGTTATGACGCTCAAAAGGAAGAGTATGGAGATATGATAAAATCAGGAATTGTTGATCCTACAAAAGTTGCAAGAGTTGCTTTAGAAGGTGCATCATCTGTATCTGGTTTACTATTAACAACTGAATGTGCTATAGTTGAACAGGCTAAGGATGAAGGACATTGCGGTTGTGGTGCTGGTGCTGGAATGGGTGGTGGTATGGGAGGAATGGATTATTAATAAATATTCCTACAATTAACTTATTATTTATTCATACCCTCATATTTTTTTATTAGAAAAAATATGAGGGTATTGTTAAAATTAAATTCCTTATTTTATTCTTCAATTTTATCTTTAAAATATATCTGAGATATATACCTACGACCTTTTTCTCCTCTTTTTAATTGAACTACTATATCAACAACATTTTTTATATAAGATAATATATCATCTGGTGGCATACCTAAGCCAGCTTGCATAACCATTAATTTTAACTGTTGTATTGCCATTTCAGGTGTATCAGCATGTAATGTTGATATAGAACCAGGGTGACCTGTGTTGATTGCCCTAAGAAAAGAGAAAGCTTCTGAACCTCTTAACTCACCTACTATTATTCTATCAGGTCTTAAACGCAAACAAGTTTCTATTAGATCTTGAGTGGTTACTTTTGCCAGACCTTGTCCACCTTTTGAAGCTAATAAATGCACTTTATTAGGATGATTTTCTAAGTCTATTTCACGAGCATCTTCTACACTTATCAATCTTTCTATTCTTGGAATAGCTCTAAGGCAGGCATTTGTAAATGTTGTTTTACCAGTAGATGTACCACCACTTATTATTATATTTTTTTTTACTAGTATTGATTGATATAAAAAATCTTTAAGTCTGTTTGCTTTTAGTAATCTTGATAGTATTATATTATTCTCATCAATAATTTTTTCAGTTTTAGTATTATCAAATGCTCCCATTTTTTCATAATCTTCTAGTGTCCATGCAAGTTCTGATTTTTTTCTTATTGATAAAATAACTGTATGATTTTCACATGCTGGAGGAAAAACAACCTGAACCCTTTGTCCTTCTGGTAATGTTGCTGATAATAATGGGGTTTCCTCACTTATTTTTTGATCAGTTGATTCTGCAATTAATCTAGCTAAAGATTTTAAATGTTTGCTATCATAGCCTGGTAAATTAACTCTAAACATATCCCCACGTCGTTCAACCCAAGCTTCATTAGGTTCATTAACAGATATTTCATTAACTCCATCTTTGCTAAGTAAAACCATAATTGGTTTTAGATAGACATTTAGTGCTTCAAAACTTCTCATATTTTTCTCCTTAAATTTTTTTTCTAATTAATCATTTTGTTTGTATATTGGTAAATTCATGTCTTGATTTACAATTATATTTATTTTTGTTCCTTGAGCTACTCTTATAGTTGGTGTTTCTTCTTTTAAATTATCAACTATATCTTGCATTTCATCAGTTATGTTTTGTGTAGCATCTATTATAGCTTGAGAAGATGCGTTAGATGTGGTTGTAGTTGTTGTTCCTGTTAATCCAGTTGTAGTTTGTGTTGTATTAACAGTATTAGTAACTTTATCAAGAAGAACAGCGCCTGCAATAGATATTAAACTTGATAATACTGTATTTTTCATAGTCTGCATATACTTATTATCAAGATCTCCATCAACACCGCCTCTGCCTAAATTATCTGCTGAGTCTGCCGTTATGTTTATACTAAGTCCATCAACTCTTATTATTCGAGTCCATGTGATTTGTATTCTTGATATATTATTACTTGTTATTGCTTGAAAGTTACCCACTACCTTTGATCCTTTTGGAATAACTATATTTTTACCTGATTCAGAGTAAACATCTCTTGAAACTACAGCTCTAACTTGAGTTTTTACATCTGTATTTATTGCAGTTTCTAAAACTGCGTTTATTATTTTGCCTTGCAAAACTGTTCTTGACATGTCAGAGGTTTTAGTAGTTACTGAATCTATTTTTGTTTCTTCTACTGAATTTAAGCTATCTTTATCTAAAATTATAATACTATTTTCATCATTACTGCTTCCATCTCCACCACCACCTCCTTGCATTTTAAACATTGGTGATCCTTTACGTTCTTCAACTATTCTTTTTCTTTGTGCTATTTGTATTTCTCTTTCTTCTTGTTTTTTTTGTTCTTCAATAGCAACTAATGGATCTTTAGATATTTCTTCTGGAGAAATATCTCCCGTAATAGATTCTGGTAGTGCACTATCTGAAGTATTTTGATTATCTTTAGAACTAAATATTGGAAATCTTTTATTTTTTTTATTTTCCTCTTCTTCTTTTTTCTTTTTTTCCAATTCTTCTGCTAACTTTTTACTTTCATCTCTTAATTTATTCATTTCACTTTCAAAACTTTTAAGTTTTTCATTTATCATTTCATCAACTTCTGCTTTTGAAAATCCTTTTTCTTTTTCTTCTGCTTCTTTCACTTCTTTAACTTCTTCAGAAATACTATTTGTTATACTAGCTGGTAATTCTGGTAATTCCGGTAATTCCAAAACTTCTTTTTCATTATTATTTACAAAAACATCACCTTGATAACCAATATCTGCTAGACTATCTATATTATCTATAGTTGGAGAGCTGTTAACTTTACCAATATCTTGTTCATCTTTTACTATTGCAGTATTATCAACAAGCATATCATCTTTTCCATTAGAAGAAAAGATAAATAAATAAACAAGTACGCTTATAAGAACAGAGACAACTATTACTATGTATTTTATTTTATTATTTCTAGCTTCTTTTGTTGCTTCAGCATCATCTTCTTCAACATCTACAACAGGCTCTTCTTCAACAACAACTGGATCATCTTTTTCTGTATTTTCTTGTTCTTTTTTTTTATCGTCTGCCATAGTATCTTAAAAATTAATTAACAATTTTTGAACCGTTAAAGGTATTTAAAACCTCTGTAGCCATATCATTATTTTTTGTTGACTTTATACTAATTGAATTATTTTGCAATTTTTTAATTAAGTCATTTATTTCTGGAATATTAATACCATAACACATCTTAATTAGCAATACTTCTATAAAACTCTTATAATCAGTAATAATTTTTATTTCTGACAAAGCTTTTATTATAAATTGCCATATTCTAAGAAGTCCAGATACTTTCACTTTATCTATATTATTATTAAACCATTCTGTTTGAAAAGTAGATAAACTTTCTAAACTATTACCACTTTTCTTCATTAATAATTTATGAGTTATTTCCAACATATCATTTAAGAAATTATCAATATTAATTATTGATTGATATATATTATCAAATTTTTCCAAAGCATCACTTATATTTGTATCAAGTATAGAAGAATATATATCACATATTTTTTCCTTATCACCGATATATAACAAATCTGTAATAATTTTTTCATCTATATTTTTTGAAAAATTATTAAAAGATATTACTCTATCCAATAAAGATAAGGAATCTCTAACGGAGCCTTCTGCCGAGTGTGCAAGAATTTTTGCTGCAGAATCACTAAGTACATAACCTTCTTTGAAAGCTATATCAATAAGGTTATTTGTTAATATTTCTTGTGATACTCTTGATAAATCAAATCTTATACATCTTGACAGAATCGTTATTGGAACTTTTCTTATTTCAGTTGTTGCGAATATAAATTTGACATGTGCAGGGGGCTCTTCTAAGGTTTTTAACAGGGCATTAAAAGCACTATTTGATAGCATATGGACCTCATCTATTATATATATTTTATACCTTGATGAAATTGGTGCATAATTTATACTATCTATTATATCTCTTATATCATTTACTCCAGTGTGACTAGCAGCATCAAACTCAATTACATCCTGATCAGAACTATTTGTTATTGCTTTACAATGTACACATTTTAGGCATGGATTAGATGTTTCAACACCATTACCATCTTCCCCTATACAATTCAGAGATTTTGCTATTATTCTAGCTGTTGTAGTTTTTCCAACACCTCTTATACCATTTAAAATAAAAGCATGATGTATTTTTTTGCTATTTATTGCATTAGTGAGTGTTTTTACTAAAACATCCTGACCAATAATTTCACTAAATGTTTTTGGCCTATATTTGATTGCTAAAACTTTATAATTTTCTGATTCTTCTACCATATCAATATATTAATAAATAAAATAATTTGGATTTAAAAAAATAATTTCTGACTTTCCACTGTCAACTTTCTTTACAATTGCAATAATTTTATCAAGATTTTTATCTTTATTTTTTATTTTTTTATCTTTTAAATCATCTGAAAATTTCAATATATCATCTCTACTTTTTATTTGTTTTTGATTTAAGGTTAATAATATATCACCTTTTTTTATGTTATAATTAGCAGCCAGTCCATTGTCTTTTACATCTAATATATACATACCTTCACCTTTTTTAGCTGATAAATTATATTTTTCTATAAGATTGTTATCTATTTGAGATAAAAACATATCCATTATTTCTATTGAATTTGATCTTATTTGTTCATTTAATTTATAGTACTCATTAAAATAAGGATTATCAACTACTTTAATTTTAAATTTAATATTTTTACCATTTCTTAAAACATTTAATTCAATAGTACTAGAAATCATTGTATTTGATATAATATTATTAAAATCTTCCATGCTTTCAATTTTTTTGCCTTCACAAGAAGTTATTATATCAGATACTAACAAACCTGCTTTTTCTGATGGTGAACTATTTTTTACATCAGTTACCAAAATACCACTACTAATATTATTATAACCTAAAATATTAGAAAAGTTTATAGAGTTGCCATTTCCAAAATTATTTAATGTGATCCCATCAATACCTATATAACCATTTTGGTTATAGCCAAAGTCAATCAAATTTTGAATAACTGATATTAATTTTTTGTCAACTGGAATAACAAAACCTATACTTTGACCACCTTGAACAAAAGCAATACCAACTATTTTTCCTTCAACATCAAATACGGGACCACCTGAATAACCATTTTCTATAGAAGCATCAGTTTGTATTGATTCAACTATATTTGAACCCACAAAAGTTCTTTTTAAAGCAGAAACTATACCATGAGTAGCAGATATTCCATAATTATATGGATTACCAATAACTATAATATTTTCTCCTAAGTCAATATCTTCTTTACTATGATTATTTATATCTACATATTCAAATTTTTCTTTTGAATTTATTTTAATAACAGCTACATCTCTTAAATAATCTTGTCCAACAAGTTGTGCTTCATACTCAACGTCATTATATTTTACAATTATTTTTTTATTATTATCCACTACATGATTATTTGTAACAATATAACCATTCTCTGTTATAAGAAAACCAGAGCCCCAAGTTGTATACTCTTCTCCTTTGTATGAAAAATAATTTTTGTTGTAATCTTGATTTAAGCTCAGACACATTATAGAAACAACAGCTTTTTTATTTTTATTGATTAAGCTTGAGATATTATTATTTACATTACTATCTGCTTGTAAAATACTATTAAAAAAAAAGAAAAAACAAAAATAAAAAGTAAATATTTTTATTTTTTGCACAATTCCTCCTTTAATTTATCTATAGCAATCAATATTTCTTCTATATCATCATACAAAACTTCACTATTTTTAAGATTTTTTTCAAATCTAACTTTAAATTTATTTAATTCATTATTAAATAAATTCTCACTAATTCTCATATTTATAAAAATTGTTCCTTTCTCATCAACAAAAATATCATTTCTTTTTATTAAAAGTAAATCAAAACTTGATAGGGACTTTTCAACAATCTTTTCAAAGTTAATTGATTTATTTTTTTCAAAAATAAGACTTTCGCTTTTTATAGCATTTAAAATTGCAGCCTTAATTTTTGTTATTATACTTTGTCTTCCTATTAATTCTGCTTCTTTAACTCTTAAACCAAAGCTAGAATCATTTTTAATTGACATTCCAATTGAACACAAAACATCCTTATTGCACTTATTATCTTTCATCCACAAGGGTTTTGTATCCTTATCTATAACCTGAATATTACTTAAATCTTCTTCTTTCCATAAAAAACATGACGTTAAGAGAAGTAATAAGCTAAATAAGGCATATTTCTTCTCTATTTTATAAAAAAAACTATTATTCATTCTCTTGTCTTCCCATTAAACTTAAAAGATAAGTGAATATATTAATAAAATCTAAATAAAGTTCTAAAGCACCTATAACAGCAATTCGCTCTTTCATATCTTGACTTGAACCAATATAGTTATGTAATTCTTTAAGTTTTTGTACATCATATGCTGTGTACAAAGTAAAAATAATTACACCACAACATGAAATCATATAGTTTATACTGCTACTTCTTGCGAAAAGATTTATTAATGATGCTATAAGAAGTCCACAAACGCCCATAAATAAAAATGAACCAAGACTTGTTAGATCTTTTTTTGTTGTATAACCATATAAGCTCATACAGCCAAAAGTTAAAGCTGTCGTTAGAAATGTCTCAACAATATTTTGTTTTGTATATACTATAAATATGGTTGAAAGAGATATTCCCATTAATGCAGCAAAAATGTATAATTTATTTTTGGCATCTTGTACGCTTGATGTCATCACGGATTTACCTATACTTAATGATAAAAAAATCGGTGCTAACATTATTATAAATCTCATAACAAGATTACCAAGAAAAAAACTTAGTAAAGCTTGACTATTACAAACTATAAAAGCTACAATACCACTAATTAATAATGCTAAGCCCATGTTTTTATATATTAAGTACATGTAATCTCTTAGGCTATTGTCATATGATGTAGTATTTTCGTTTGTATAAATGTTTGTGTATCTCATAATAAACCTCAAATGTTTTTTGATATTTCAAATAGTGTATTATTATTAATTAATAATTCAAG
>CALXRO010000042.1 GCA_944390875.1 uncultured Rickettsiales bacterium | reverse complement strand
AAAAGAAGTTTAGTTACTGGAATATTATTTTATTTAATAGGTTATGTGGTAATATTTTTTGAAAAAAACTTCTTTACTTTTTGTATATTTTACAGTTTCTGCGGTTTATATGAGACTATTTTCTCAGGTTCAAAAGAGTCATTATTTTATAATAATATAAAATATCTCGATATAAAAAATGAATTTATAAAATATAAAAGTAGATCAAAGATAATACACTATATTGCCTTAACAATGTCTGGTGCATTAGCTGGAATGCTTTTAAAATATAATATGAATTACTTAATTTTAATAGATATATTTGTACTAATTATTTATTTCTTTGTGGTGCTTTCAGTTAATGAACATAGCAATGAAAATCTTAAAAAACTTAATACAAACTATTTAAAATCTATTAAGAATGGTTTTAAATATATCTTAAAACATCGTACCCTTAGATATTTTATATTATTTGAAGGTGTTTGGTATGGTACTTGGATGATATTTATAAATTATTCTTCATTGTTTTATAAAGAAATAGAATTTGGTTTTATGAGTGTTGGCAAAATGATTCCAATACAAGTTCTATTAGTTGCTCTAATGCAAGCTGTTTTTATAGATTATTTTATAAAAAAGGATGTATATAATAATATGATATTGTTTTTAATTGGTGGAGTATTTTGTGTATTATCTGTTTATTCTTACAAAGGACTTTTGTCATATATTTTAAATATAATATACTTTTTTTGTATACAAACAGGTGATTTACTTTTTTATCCAAAGATACAAAAACTTATTCCAGCAAAATCAAGATCAATAATAGTTTCTATAAGTAGTTTTATTGATTCTATGTCTAAACTATTATTCTTAAGATATTTTGGCTTAATCTCAAATAAATATTCATATCAAATAGGTTTTGGTTTTTTGAGTGGAATTTACCTTATATTAGCATTGATTTCTTTTCTATTTTTTATTAATGATAAGCATTTAAGAAAGATTAAAGAGAGATTATAAACGTTTTTATTGATTAATTAATAATATAAGTTAATCTTAGTCACAAAGGATTTTCACTATTTTGTTTTTTGTTATGATTTTTGAAATAAATATGTATCGGTATCTCATAATAAGCTTCCTAATAACTTATTTGGTGTCGGTAGGATTGTTGGTTGTAATAAAAAATAAAAAATAAAAATATCTTTGTTTATATTTTTTTATGTTATATATATTTTGCAAATACTATCAATTATAACTACAAAATGGGACGCAAGTTATAAATTTCTAATAAATTTGCTAGATCACACCGTAATAAAGGCAGCTTTTTCGGTTTATACAAAAGAATCATTGTTGATATTGGTAATTTTAACATTAGTTTGCATATTAACATATAGAATAATTGTCAGAATTCAAATAAAAAATAATTATTTAAAGTCAATTATTTTTACATATCATTAATATATTTGTTATGTCCGTATAGTTCAATTATAAGATTTATATCGGCATCTTTAAAATATTTTGTAAATCCAGTATATAATTTAACACAGGAAGAATTATTTAAAGAAATAAGTAGTAAAAATTTTGTTAGTAAAGAAAATATAAAAGCAGAGATTAAAGGTAAACCAAAAAATTTAGTAATAATTTTTTTAGAATCACTTGAACAAAATATGCTGTATCAAGAACCATTTAAAGAATTAACTAAAAATTTGTAAAATATTGCAGAAGAAGATGAATTTTTTAAAAACATAATACAAACTGAATTTAGTGATTGGACTATGGCTGGGATTCATACAGTGCTGTGTGGTAATATATTTGCATATCACTCAGCAAATGTTTTTAGGCATAAAAAAATTTCTAATTTTGTTTGTTTGTCGGATGTATTGAAGATTACAGGTTATTATATGGTTAATATAGGTGCTGATTATGAATTATTTGCTGGAAGAAAAAACTTTATGGAATTACATGGATATGATAAAGTGTATGGTAAAAAAGAAATGCAAGAAATAATGAGCATACCTGATTTTTTGATTGAAGGTTGGGGTATAAAAGATATTGATTTATTTAATTTTGCAAAAGAAAAATTTTTGGAATTGAGTGAACAAAAAAGCCGTTTCATATATTGACTAAAACTATTGATTTACACTATCCACAAGGTGAAAAGGAGCCAAGATGCCCAAATATAACAAATAATAATTCAAAAAATATATTAAAATGTACAGATGATAATATAAATGATTTCATTAATTTTTTAAAACAACAACCTAATTATAGTGATACATTAATAGTAATTTTGCCTGATCATTTATACTTTGATAATGGCGATATCTCAAAAAGTCTTGGTAATAAAAAAGATAGAAAACTTTATGCTATAATATAAATAGTGGTAAAAAAATGTTTACGATGGTGAAATATCATACGTTAATCTACCAAATATAATACTTGATAGATTAGATATAAAGCATAATGTTAATTTTTTGCTGGAAAACAATAAAAATTTAACTCAAAAGGAAAGAATTAATTTTATTAGAAATAATTTTGGAAAAATTAGAGCATTTAGTAATAAGACTGTACTACAAGAATAATTAAAAATGTATTACTGTATAGCTAATTTCAATTTTTTTACTATTAACCCAATCTTATTTAATAATTTATCAATACCTTTCTTTGACAAACTAGATATAATAAAAACTTCTTTATTTGATACTTTTTCTAACGTATCTTTCTTAATTTCTAATTCTTCTTGTGGTATTGAATCAATTTTTGTTAATGCTATAATTTCTTCTTTATTTGATATATTGTAGTTTTTTGATTCTAATTCTTTTCTTATTATTTTATAGTCTTTAACTATATCTTTTGAATTACAATCAATCAAATGTAATATGACTGAACATCTTTCTGCATGTTTAAGAAATCTATCTCCTAAACCCTTGCCTTTACTTGCTCCTTCTATTAGACCAGGTAAATCTGCTATTACAAACTCAAAATCATCAATATATGCCATACCAAGTTTTGGTTCTAGAGTTGTAAAAGGATAATCAGCTATCTTTGGTTTTGCTTTCGTTACTACAGATAAAAAAGTTGATTTTCCAGCATTAGGTAAACCTATTAGACCTACGTCAGATAGTAGCTTTAATCTTAATAATAAATCGAATTCTTCACCTTCCTGTCCAGAATAAGCAATTTTTGGAGCTTGATTTGTTGCTGATTTAAATCTTACATTCCCAAAACCACCATTACCGCCTCTAGCTGCTAAAAACTCTTTATTTTCTTCTATAATATCGAAGAATAAAGTTCCATCTTTGAATAGTATTTGTGTACCTATTGGAACATTTATAAAAATATCCTTACCATTTTTACCTTTTTGACATTTTGATTTACCATTTTGACCGTTTTCAGCTTCAAAAACTTTTTTGTATCTGAAGTCTAACAAAGTATTAAGACTTCCATCTGATTTAAAAAATATGTTTCCACCATTTCCTCCGTCCCCACCATCTGGACCAGCTTTTGGTCTAAATTTTAATCTTAAAAAACTAACTTTACCATTTCCACCTTTTCCGGCTTTTATGTGTATATCTGCTTCATCTATAAATTGCATACTAATAAGTGGTACCCTGAAGAGGATTTGAACCTCCAAAATCAAATGATTACCGGTACCTGAAACCGGTGCGTCTACCAATTCCGCCATCAGGGCAATTAATTAATGTTATTAAAAAATATTTGTGATAAAAAGACAATACACAAGTGTTTATTTTATATAAATGAATTTAAACTATTAAATTAATTTATTAGAATTGTCTTTTTTACCATATAAATCATCACTCCCGCCCCCACCAAACAAATTTTTTTTTAAAAAAATATTTATTACCTATTGACATTAATAAATTACATAATTATGATAATATTGTCCGAAAAGTACATAATCTTTTCCGATTTGGTGAGTGTCGATCATATGATAATCGTAGCTACAATGGTTATTATGTGATATAATTTACTTGGATATGACAGGTGTCCATTTGTTTATATTTTATTTTAAATTAAACAATAAACTAATATTATATTAATCTGTTAGGATTTGGTTAGTGTCCTTCATCTATAGGTAAAACTAT
>CALXRO010000041.1 GCA_944390875.1 uncultured Rickettsiales bacterium | reverse complement strand
ACTTTGCTCTCTATATTTTTCTTCCTTTCTTATAACAGGAATTATATTTTTTGAAAACCAAATAGCATCATTTGTAGATTGATTCATAATAATAGTCGTTCCAGTAAAAGGCGTTTCTTTCTTATCTTTTCGCATTTTATCAAGTTCGTCCCATTTCATTCTATAACCTGGTGTAACTATATCTATATCTGAATTTTTTTCAAATTCTTCAATCATTTTTTGTAAAAACCATGGCGGTGTTAACGGAGCATCACCTTGTAAATTAAGAATAAAATCAGGCTTATAATCTAAATTTTTTATAGTCTCACAAACCCTATCTGTGCCAGTTTTACAATCGTTACTTGTAATTATGCAATTCATGGATTTTTCTATACAAAAATCTAATATTTTTTCACTTTCTGTGGAGACTAAAATTTCACAATCAAGTTTACTAGCAGCTTTTTTTGCTATACCATACGTTCTTTCTATCATTGTTTTGCCAGATATTAAAGCTAATGGCTTACCAGGAAATCTTGTTGAACCATAACGAGCTGGGATAACTATAACATATTTACTCATAATAAAATAAACCTCTTACTACATTTTGTTAATTATATCTATACCTAAAAGGTATAAGCATTTTTCTAAATACTGTTTTGTCAGATATATTAGAGATATTCTTGAATTCATATTTTTATCTAAAGTTGAATTTATATTCAAGATGCTAATATTTTCGTACAATGAATTAAATTTTTTAGAAATTGTATAGGCGTACTCAGCAATAAAATTAGGAGCTTTTTTAAGATAAGAACTTTTAATAATTTCAGGAAATTTTGACAACTCTAAAATTAAATCTTTTTCTTCTTTTGAATTAATATTATTTATTTGTAGTTCATAATCAAAATTTACTTTTCTAAGAATTGAATTTATTCTAACTATACTATACATGATATATGCTCCCGTTTTCCCCTCATAATTTGTAAATTGATCCATATCAAAAACATAATTAGATTCTCTATAATTTGAAAGATCGGCAAATTTTATACATGCTACAGCAAGTTTCTGTATATCTTCCTGATTAAGATTTTTAGACTTTTCAGATATTTTATTTTTAGCTTCTTCTATTAAATTACGTAATTTTACTAATTCTCCATCCCTTGTCTTAAATGGCTTACCGTCCTTACCATTCATTGTACCGAAAGGACAATGTTCAGCTTTATGTCTTTCATTTAGCAATTTTATTTTTTCACAAGCTAAGAATATTTGTTTAAAGTACAATGCTTGCCTTGCATCAACAATATACAATATCAGATCAGGATTAAATTTTTGTAATCTATCAAGTATTGTAGCTATATCTGTACTTGCATACATAAAAGCCCCATCACTTTTTTGCATAATTACTGGTGGTAATGTATTATCAATATCAGTTAAATCTATTATTTTTGCGCCTTCAGATATTTTAAGAATGCCTTTTTCACCAAGATTTCGTATCATAAATTTTATTAAATTATGTACTGAGCTTTCTCCATTCCAATAATCAAAATGTGCTCCAAGTATGTTTTCAGCAAGTTCTTTTGAATCTTTTAAAGATATATCTACAAAATATCTCCATAAAGTTATATATGGTTTATATTCATCTTGTAGTTTTTTTGTTGTTTCATGGACTTTTTTTGAAAAATCTTCATCCTCTTTTGCTTTTTTTGAAGCATTTCTATATATATTTGTTAAATCAGCTGCTGTTAAATTTAAATCAGTTATACTATTATTGTTAAAGTTATCTTTAAAACATTTTAAATATGGATATTGTTCTCTTATACCTTCTATAACCATACCCATATTAAGTCCCCAATCACCTTGATGAAAATCACTAATAACTTTATCTCCGCAAAATTCATATATTCTTCTTATACTCTCCCCAATAACAGTTGACCGTAAATGTCCAACATGTGGTTCCTTAGCTATATTATAACCTCCAAAATCTATAACGACTGTTTTTTTACTTTTAAATTGTTTAAAACCACAATAATTATCATTTAACGTCTCATTTAAGGCGTTGAGTAAGATACTGTCTTTTAATTTAACATTGATAAAGCCTGGCTTATCAATTGATATAAAGCTGAATATGTTGGTATTTTCCAGCTCATTTTTGATATTTTCTGCAATGTCTATTGGATTTTTATTTAAAACCTTACTTAAAGGCATAGCACAATTTGTTTGGAAGTCGCTTATGTCAGGTCTATCAGAGTATTTAAAACTAGCATATTTTGTATCATAATTTAGTTTGTAAAAAATCTCTAAAATCTTGTTATTTAAAATTTGGATTATACTCATGTTTTGTATATTTTTATGTAGTCATTATATGTTTGAGTTGTAAAAATACAAGGCTTACTAAATTTATTAGTAAAATTACAAATTTATTTTTAAATTTTATTTTAAAATTGTAACTTAATTTATATTTAAATATGAGTAAATACTATTATAGTATAATCATAATTGTTAAATAAAAATATATTAAATTTAATTTAAACAATTAAAATATTTCCTAACAAATTTTTTATTTAAATTAAAACGCCATACCTATCAGGTATGGCTAAGAATATTTAAAAGGAGGCAAATTAATTATATATTATAATTATTAATAGTCAAGTATTATTATAATTAAAATAAATATCTATTTATAATAAATAAAATATTAATAACTATTAAATAGTTATAATATTTTTGTTATATTATATAGTATAAATAAAATTATTTAGATATAAAAATAAAATATATATCTTTTATATTTTAATATTTATTCCAATATATAATACAAATTAAATTAATAACAAACTTTATTAATAAAAACTTTATTCATATAACTATTTATAATCCTTGATAAATACCTTCTTTGTTTTACTATTTATTTGTGAGTTATATATATTAAAATTATGAAATATTACAACAACTATAAAGATTTAATAGGAAAGACCCCATTGGTAAAATTAAATAATATGGGTTTTTCAAAAAAAATAAATGTATTCGCCAAAATGGAATTAATGAATCCAGGCGGAAGTATCAAAGATAGAATGGGAGTATCAATAATAAAAGACGCTGAAGAAAGCGGAAGACTAAAACCTGGAGGAACTGTTCTGGAAGTTACAGCTGGCAATGCAGGTATAGGTATAGCTATGGCTTGCATTGGAAAAGGTTATCGAGTAATTTTTATTGTTCCAACTAAATTTTCTCAAGAAAAACAGGATATTATGAAAATCCTAGGTGCGGAAGTTATAAATACTCCAAAAGAACTTGGAATGGAAGGAGCTTTTGAATTAGCTGATAAAATGATTAAAGAAGATCCAAATATAGTTTATCTGAGTCAATTTTCAAATCCTGCAAATCCTAAAGCACATTTTGAAACGACTGGACCAGAAATATATAAAGATTTAGATGGTAATGTTGATTATATAATCAATGGTGCTGGTAGTGGTGGTACTATAAGTGGTATCGCTAAATACTTTAAACAAAAAGATAGTAAAGTAAAAATAATATTAGCAGATCCTGAAGGTTCTACAATGGGTGGCGGTTCTGCTGGGCAATATGCTATTGAAGGCATAGGAAATACTTTTATGCCTGAAACAATGGATATGTATATAGTAGATGAAGTATTTAAAGTCAAAGATGAAGAAGCTATTGAAGAAATAAATATTTTAGCAAAAAAAGAAGGTATATTAGCTGGCACATCATCAGGAGCTACTTTATCAGTATTACGCAAACTTGACGAAAGAGGTATTAGTGGTAATGTAGTACTGATATTCTCAGATAGAGGGGATAGATATTTAAGTAAAGGAGTGTATAGAATTTGAAAAAAATATATCTTGTTTAAAAAAGCCGTCATAAAATAAATATATTAATATGACGGCTTTAAAAATAAAAATAAGCAATCTATTCTAGAGTTTCAGTAGTATTTTTCATTCTTGCTTCTTCTTTCATTTTTTTAACTATAAAACCTGTACCTGCAGGTATAAGTTTGCCGACTATAACATTTTCTTTAAGTCCTTCAAGATCATCAACTCTACCTTTTACAGAAGCATCAGTTAAAACTTTTACAGTTTCTTGGAAAGAAGCAGCTGATATAAAAGATTTACTTTGTAATGATGCTCTTGTGATACCTAATAAAACATTCTCACATTTTGCCGGTTTCACACCATCTTTAATTGCCTTATCATTTATTTCATCAAAATCACTTCTACTTAAAGTATCACCAACTAATAAAGATGTTTCTCCAGAATCGGTAACCTCAACTTTTTTAAGCATCATATTAAGGACTATCTCTATATGTTTATCATCAATTGATATACCTTGCATTTCATAAACTTTCTGTATTTCTTCAACCATATATCTATTAAACTCTTCGATACCAAGAATTTTAAGAATATCATGAGGAACTTTATCACCATCCATAATCTCATCACCTCTCTTAACTTTATCACCATTTTTAACAAAAAGATGTTTACCTTTTGGAACAACATAACTAACCTCCTCTTCCTCCTTGTTATCAGGTGTTATTGTTATTATACGTTTTGTCTTATAGTCTCTTTCACTAAAGTTGATTGTTCCATCAATCGAAGACATAACGGCATAATTTTTAGGTTTTCTTGCTTCAAATAACTCACCTACCCTTGGTAAACCACCAGTGATATCTCTGTTCTTAATTGAATCTTTTGGCGTTCTTGCTAAAACATCTCCAGCTTTTACATTTTGACCGTTTGAAACATTTATAATAGTACCTATAAATAATTCATAATTTACACTACTGCTTTCACCTTCAACAATTATCATTGGCTTTATTGATTGTTTATTATTAAATCTTCTCCAGTCTATAATAACTTTTGAAGATACGCCAGTTGATTCATCTATTTTTTCTTTTAAAGAAATACCCTCAATTATATCAGAAAATTTAACTTTACCATCAGATGTTGCCATAATTGAGTAGTTATAAGGATCCCATTCAGCTAAATAATCTCCCTTATTAATATTATCGCCATCTTTGAAGAAAATTTTCGCTCCAAAAGGAACACTATATTTAGCTATATTCTTATCATCTTTAGTTATAACAAATTCAGTATCTTTATTCATAACTATTTCAATACCGTCTCTATTTACTATCGACTTTAAATTATTTATTTTAAGAATTCCTTCACTTGGTGAGACAATATTAGACTCAGCACCTCCAATAGTAGCACCACCTAAATGCCTTGTATTCATTGTTAACTGAGTACCAGGTTCACCTATAGCTTGTGCAGCAACAACACCAACTGCTTCACCAACACTAACAAGCATTTTTGTTGTTAAATCTCTACCATAACACTTTGCACAAACTCCGTGTTCATGTTTACATGTAAGAACCGATCTTACTTTAACTTGTTTAATACCTGCTTTTTCAATAATTGCTGCTTCTTTATTATCTATTAAATTACCACCTTTAACTAGAACTTTATTACTTTTAGGATCTATAATGTCTATTAAAGCAGTCCTACCAATTATCTTTGATGATAAACTTCTTTTAACTATACCATTTTCTATTTTTGCTTCCATGGTCACACCTTCGGTCGTACCACAATCTTCATCTATAACAATACAATCTTGAGCAACATCAACAAGTCTTCGTGTTAAGTAACCAGCATTAGCTGTTTTTAAAGCTGTATCAACCATTGATTTTCTACCAGTATGAGTTGATAGAAAATATTCAAGAATTGATAGACCTTCTTTAAAGTTTGAAAGCACTGGGGTTTCAATAATTTCACCATTTTGTTTTGCAAGAAGACCACGAATACCACACATTTGTTGCATATTACTTTCATTTCCTCTTGCTCCAGAATTTGTAAATAAATATAATGAATTTGCTGTTTTAGCAGATTTATCTACTGACATTTCCTTAACAACTAACTTTTTAACACTATTTATACACTTATCCCAAATTTCAATAACTTTATTATATCTTTCACCAGATGTTATAAGACCATCTTGATATTGATTCTCTATTATTTTTATTTCTTTTTCAGCTTTATTTATCATCTTTGTTTTATCAGCAGGTATAATCATATCGTCCTTACCTATTGATATACCAGAAAATGTAGAATTTTTAAAACCAAGCTGCATTATACTATCACAGAATTTTCCTGTTTCAGTCTGATTTGTTTCTTCAAATACAATATTGATTATTTTTGAAATCTCTTTCTTACCTATAGGCATATTAACAAGAGTAAAACCATATTTAGCTTTACAAATGTCAGGTAGTAATTCAAATAATTTAACTCTACCAGGAGTTGTTACAACCTTTTTATAATCAACACTTCCATCACTATTTTTAATAGAATATCTAAAATTTATAGGATCATTCATTCCTATTCTCTTTACAAATAAAGCATATTCCAACTCATCCGTTCCAGCAATGGCTATATTTGGCTTAACATCTGATTTTGGATCAAGAGTCAGATAATACAAACCTAAAAGCATATCTTGAGAAGGTATTATATTTGGCTTACCATCTTGAGGATTTAAAATGTTATTTGTTGACATCATTAAAACTCTCGCTTCAGTTTGTGCCTCTATAGATAAAGGTATATGCACTGCCATCTGATCACCATCAAAATCTGCATTAAATGATTTACAAACTAAAGGATGAAGTTGTATAGCCTTTCCTTCTATTAATAAAGGTTCAAAAGCCTGTATTCCTAATCTATGTAAGGTAGGAGCCCTATTTAAAAGAACAGGATGTTCTTTTATTACCTCTTCTAAAATATCCCAAACCTCAGGCTTTTCACTATCCACTAATTTCTTCGAATGTCTTATACCATTTGACATACCATATAATTCAAGTTTAGCATATATAAATGGTCTAAATAACTCTAAAGCCATTTTTTTTGGTAAACCACATTGATTTAGTTTTAAATTAGGACCTACAACAATAACTGAACGTCCGGAATAATCAACCCTCTTACCAAGTAAATTTTGTCTAAATCTACCATGTTTACCTTTTAACATATCACTCAATGATTTAAATGGCCTTTTATTTGGAGCTTTAACAGGATTTGCACTTTTGCTATTATCTAATAGAGAGTCAACAGCCTCTTGTAACATTCTTTTTTCATTTTTTATAATTATATCAGGCGCATCTAATTCAAGTAATTTTTTAAGTCTGTTATTTCTATTTATAACTCTTCTATACAATTCATTTAAGTCTGCACTAGCAAAATTACCACCATCAAGCTGTACTAAAGGTCTAATTTCAGGTGGAATGACTGGTAATACAGTTAAAACCATCCATTCCGGTCTATTACCTGATTCTATAAAAGATTCAACTAAGCTAAGCCTCTTTATTATTTTTGATTTTTTTAGTTCAGACTTTGTCTCAATAAGTTCTTTTCTTAATTTACTTCTAAGTTTTTGCAAATCTATTTCAGCAAGTAATTTTCTTATAGCTTCAGCACCAGTTCCTGCTTCAAAAGCATCGTCACCATACTCTATCTTAAAATTTTCATATTCTTCTTCTGTTAGCAATTGCCCATTTTCTAAAGGACTCATTTTAGCATCCGTTACTATATATGACTCAAAATATATAACCTTCTCAATATATTTAGGCATTATATTAAGCATAGTACTTATTCTTGAAGGTAAAGATTTTAAGAACCAAATATGAGAAACTGGAGCTGCAAGCTCAATATGTCCCATTCTTTCTCTTCTAACTTTTGAACTTGTAACCTCTACACCACATTTCTCACAAACTATACCTTTATATTTTATTCTTTTATACTTACCACATAAACATTCGTAATCTTTAACTGGTCCAAAAATTTTAGCACAAAAAAGTCCATCTTTTTCTGGTTTAAAAGTTCTGTAATTTACTGTTTCAGGTTTAGTAACTTCACCATATGACCAAGATCTTATTTTTTCAGGACTTGCTATTGTTATTTTTAAAGCATCAAAATCAGTAGAATCTAATACCTGATTACTTATGCTCATTAATCCAAAAGAAGAGGTTCCATCTAACGCCATATTATTTTCTTTTTTTTAGTAATAAAACGACAGGATATAAAATCCTGTCAAGTAAATTATTTTCTTACAAGTTCAAGGTTTAAACCAAGGGACCTAACTTCTTTAACCATAACGTTAAATGATTCAGGTACTCCACAAGAAAAGCTTTGTGAACCTTGAACTATTGATTCATATATTTTAAGCCTTCCAACAATATCATCCGATTTAACTGTCAACATTTCTTGTAACGTATAGGCAGCTCCATATGCCTGTAAAGCCCAACATTCCATTTCTCCAAATCTTTGACCACCAAAATGAGATTTACCACCTAAAGGCTGTTGGGTTATGAGACTATAAGGACCAGTAGATCTTGCATGTATTTTATTATCAACTAAATGATGCAATTTCAACATATACATATAACCTATAGTAATAGGTCTGTCAAAATACTCACCAGTTCTACCATCTATTAACATAACTTGACCACTTTTATCTATGCCAGCTTCTTCCATCAACTCTTCTATTTTATCCATAGATATGTTTTCAAATGAGCCCGTAGAAAATGGTACATTCCTTTTTAATTTTTCAGCAAATTCCAGTAAATCTTCATCGCTTAAACCATTAATATATTCTATTTCACTAGGCATTTTATATATTCTTAATAGTTTTTCTCTAATAACCTTAGCCTTATCTTTATTTAAACCATTAAGTATCATTGTAATCTGTTTACCAAATTCAGAAGAAACAAAACCAAGGTGAGTTTCAAGTAATTGTCCAACATTCATACGTGAAGGAATACCTAATGGACTTAATATTATATCTATTGGAGTTCCATCAGCCATACAAGGCATATCTTCGACAGGAATTATTCTTGATATAACACCTTTGTTACCATATCTTCCAGCCATTTTATCGCCAGCCTGTATTTTTTGTTTTGCAGCAACTACAATTTTTACCTTTTTTAAAGTGCCTTGTGTTAATTCATCACATTCCTTAACTTTTGTTGCGCTTTCAGAAAACTCTTTTTCAAGTTTATTTATTGAATCTTTAAATTCTTTTCCTAAGACTTCAATTTTTTTATTAATTTCTTCATCTGCAATAACTATTTTTACAAGTGATAAATTTGGTAATTGTTCAAGTAATTCATCAGTAACTAAAGTACCTTTTTTAATCTTGTCTATATTTTTTTCTATAGGCTTATTCAAAACAAGATATTTTAATTGGTCTATAAAACTCTTTCTTAAAAGAGCTATTTCCAAATCCTTATTCATTGATAGTTTTTCTATTACAGCATTATCAATAAATTTAGCTCTCTCATCTTTATCTAAACCATTTCTAGTATATATTTTAACATCTATAACAGTACCTGAAACCACACTAGGTGGAACGTATAGTGATGAATCCTTAACATCCATAGCTTTTTCGCCAAAAATAACTTTTAAGAGTTTTTCTTCAGGTGTTTGTGGAGCGCCAGTCTTTGGTGTGGTTTTGCCTACAAGTATATCACCAGCTTTAATATGAGCACCAATATAAACTACTCCTGTCTCATCTAATTTCTTCAAAAGTTCATCACCAACATTTGGTATATCTCTTGTTATTTCTTCAGGTCCCAACCTTGTATCTTTAGCTTCTATTTCGAATTCCTCAAGATGAATCGATGTAAAGGCATCTTCCATAACTAACTTTTCTGAAATAAGTATTGAGTCTTCATAGTTATATCCATCCCAAGTTGCAAAAGCTACCAAAACATTCTTACCTAAAGCTAATTCACCATTTTCAATATTTTGATTATCAGCTATTATTTCATTTGGAACAACTTTTTGACCAACTTTAACTACAGGATATTGATTTATAACAGTATCATTATTTGTTCTTAAATATTTATCTAAGACATACGTATGCATCTTGGATACATGATCTTTACCTCTCAACTCTTCTATAACTATTTTACTAGCATCAACATACTTAACTATGCCTTCAACTTCAGAAATGACAACACCACAGTTTGAAAACGTTGCAATAACTCTCTCCATACCAGTTCCTACATAAGGAGCTTCTGATTTAAGTAAAGGAACTGCTTGTTTTAACATATTAGCACCCATTGACACACGTCTTGATTCATTATTTTCAAGAAAAGGAACTAAACTGGTAGCAACAGATATTATTTGTCTTGGAGAAACATCAATATAATCAATCATATCAGGAGTAACGTTGACTATTTCATTATCTTTTCTACAAATAACAGTTTCATTAAGTATTTTATTTTTCTTATCTAATTTAACATTATATGGACAAAATGTTTTTCCAGCTTCTTCAATAGCTGATAAATACACAACATTATCAGTCAAGATTCCATCTTTAACTTCTCTATATGGCGTTTCTATAAAACCGTACTTATTAGTTCTAGCAAAAACTGACAAACTATTTATAAGACCAATATTTGAGCCTTCAGGAGACTCAACAGGGCATATCTTACCATAATGTGTATAATGTACATCACGAACATCAAAACCAGCTCTTTCTCTTGTTAATCCACCTGGTCCCAATGCTGTTATTCTTCTTTTATGACACAGTTCTGATAAAGGATTTGTTTGATCCATAAATTGAGATAATTGTGAAGTAGCAAAAAAATCTATCAAAGTTGTTGCAAGAGGTTTGGTATTTATTAAATTTTGTGGAACAATAGTTTCAGGTTCCAAAGAATTCATTTTTTCTAGAATTGATCTTTCAACTTTCGACATACCTGATCTAAATTGAACTTCCATAAGCTCACCAGTACATCTGAGTCTCCTATTTGCTAGATTATCTATATCATCAGTTTTTTCATCATTATGTTTTAATTTATTGAGAATTTTTACTGTAGCCAATATATCGTCCTTAGTTAAATGCATTATAGTCATATCAGTATTTATTCCCAATCTATAATTCATTTTCATTCTACCAACATCCGATAAATTATATCTGTTTGAGAAAAATAAACCATTTACAAATTTTTCTGCAGCTTCAAAATTTGCTGCTTCTTCGGAAACTTTAACCGATCTATAAATTTCAAATAACACATTCTCAAGGCTTTTGTCTTTTTCAATTATCAAGCTATTATAAACATAATGACCAAGTTCTGAAGTATCTGGTATAACTACCTCAACCTCATTTATACCAAGCTCTTTAAAATTATTAAGTTTTTCAAAATTTAATTCAGAACCTGCAGAAAAAAGCACTTCTCCACTATCTTTATCAATTAAATCATTTATTAATACAAATAAAGAGCCTTCATTTTCATCTATCAGATATCTTGAAAAATTTTTTTCTTTTAAAGAACTAACAAGTTTTCTTGTAATTTTTCTACCCTGAGGTATAACTATTTCATTCGTATTTACATCTATTATGTCATGATCAAAGCTCTTACCAAGACAATTATCATAATCAAAACCTATTGACCAATTATTATTTGTATATTCAAGTTTATAACTTTTATAGAAATAAGATAGAACATCACCCATTGACATACCTAAAACCTTGAATAAATAACTTATTGGCATTTTTCTTTTTTTGTCTATCCTAAAATATAAAAGATCCCTTCCATCAAATTCAAAATCTAACCAAGAACCAGCTACTGGTATTATCTTAGCTGTATAACTTTTACCAGAGAACATTTTTGAATCTTCACTATCAAAAAATACACCTGGCGCTCTTCTCATTTGAGATACAACAACTCTTTCTATACCATTTATAACAAAACTTCCAGTACTTGTCATTAAGGGAATATCACAAAAAAATACTTCTTGTTCTTTTATTGCTTTTACTTCTCTTTTGGTATTCTCCTCATCCGTCTTATCTAAAACTAACAATCTTAAAGTAGCATATAGAGGTACTGAATAAGTCCTACCCGAATTTATACATTCTTTTACACTATATTTAATATCTCCAACTCTATATTTCAAAAACTCCAATATTAGATTTTTATTACTATCTACTATTGGAAAAAATGACTCAAATACCTCTTGTATCTTTGATTTTTTTCTTTTCTCTTCATCGTTATTATCCAAACATATAAACGATTCAAAAGATTCATTCTGCAGAAATATCAGATCAGGTATAAAACCGTCATCAACTCTATCGGAAAAACTCCTTCTTAGTATATAATTGGAATGGTTTAAAGTTTTCACTTAATTGCCTTTTCTTTTATTCAATAAAACTAAACAATTTAAAAACACGACTCACTTATTAATCTATAAGAGAGTCTATAAATATTAATGAAATTAAGATAATTTAACCTTAGCACCTGCTGCTTCTAATTTAGCCTTTATAGCTTCTGCTTCATCTTTTTTAACTGATTCTTTAACAACTTTTGGAGCACCATCCACCAAATCTTTTGCCTCTTTTAAACCAAGACCAGTTATTGTTCTAATTTCTTTTATAACATTAATTTTACTATCTCCAGCAGCTTCAAGAGTAACAGTAAATTCATCTTTTTCTTCAACTACGGCAGCAGCGGCACCTCCAGGAGCAGCAGCTACTGCTACAGCAGCAGTTACACCCCATTTTTCTTCAAGCATTTTTGCTAATTCGGATACTTCCAAAGCAGTTAATGTAGAAAGTTCTTCAATAATTTTCTCTAATTTCTCAGTCATTTTAAAACCTTTTTTATTTAGTTAATTAATAATTCGTTAAGCTTCCAATTTTTCTTTATAAGCAACCAAAGTTCTAACTAATTGTGAACCAGGAGCTCTAAGAACACCAATAAATCTAGCTCTTATATCATCAAAAGAACCAAGAGAAGCAAGTTCTTCAATAGTTTTTAAGTCAACTATTTTTCCATCTAAGAACGCAACCTTAATTTTTAAATTTTCATTATCTTTTGAAAAACCATTGATAATATTTGATAATGTAATTGGATCTTTAGAATACGAAATAGCTATCTGATCAACAAAGTAATCATTTAAAGGAGAAAAATCAGTACCTTCAATAGCTTTTTTCAAAAGAGTATTTTTTATAATCTTTATATTAGCTTCCCTATCTTTAAGTTCATTTCTAAGCTTTACAAAATCTCCTGCGTTCAATCCTTTATAGTTAAGAAATATACACATTTGATTATTGGATAATATATCTTTTGCTAATTCTATTGAACTTTGCTTTTGAGTTCTATTCATAATTACTCTCCTCCATTAGTTCTTTCTATATCTACTGCAACTGAAGGACCCATTGTAGTTGTAAGAAAAACACTTTTTATATACTTATTTTTTACTACTTCTGGTTTTGCTTCCTTTACAGCAGAAATAACAGTTTTAATATTAGCAATCAAATCTTCATCATCAAAATTAACCTTACCAACCATTGTATGAACTATGCCATACTTATCATTTTTAAAATTAATTTTACCTTTTTTTGCAACATTTATTGCTTCTATAACTTTATCTGTAATATTTCCATTTTTTGGATTAGGCATAAGCCCTCTAGGACCAAGTTTTCTAGCAACTCTACTAAGTTTTTTCATTGCATCTGGAGTAGCTATACAATAATCAAAATCCATAAAACCACCTTCGATTTCAGTCATAAGATCATCTAACCCAGCCTTAATAGCACCAGCTTTAATAGCATCTTTTTGTAGAGCTTCAACATCAGTAAATACTACTATTCTGACATCTTTTCCAGTTCCTGCTGGCAAAGCAACTGCACCTCTAATATTTTGATTAGACTGTTTAGGATCGATATTTAAATTAAATATTAGATCAACAGTCTCAGTAAATTTTCTTTGCTTGTTTTTGGAGTTTTCTTTTACAGTTTTAACAGCTGTAGCTATATCAACCAAATTTTGTACTTCCGTTTCAATATTTTTCATAGTCCTATTCCTCCACTACCTGTAAACCCATAGACAACGCAGAACCTTTTACCATTTCCATACATGCTTTTAAATCCTTTGTATTCATGTCATTAAGTTTCTTTTTAGCAATATTTTCTATTTGTTTCATAGTAATAGTTCCGGCAGAGTCCTTTCCAGCATTAGAAGAGCCTTTCTTCAATCCTATTTCACTTTTTATTAAATAAGTCATAGGAGGCTCTTTTGTGGTAAAAGTAAAACTTTTATCCTTATATATAGAAATAACCGTAGGAATAGGCGTACCTTCCGGATAGTTAAATTTAATGGCATTAAATTGTTTACAGAAATCCATTATATTCACACCTCTTGGACCTAACGCAGTACCAATTGGTGGTGCTGGATTAGCCTTAGCTACTGGAACCTGCAAATTAACCTTTGCCACAACCTCTTTCTTAGGAGCCATCTTGTTTACACTTTAAAATAATTAATAAAATTAAACTTTTTCAACTTTTGAAGCATCAATATCTATAACAGTATTTCTACCAAAAATAGATATTGTAATTTTCAAAATATTCTTTGATTCATCTTTGCCATCAACAACACCAGTAAAGGATTCAAAATGTCCTTCTTTTATCTTAACTGTATCCCCAATTTCAAATTTATTCTCTTCACCAGCAACACTAATTTGTGCCTCTCTTTTCATTTTTTCTATTTTAACATCTGGAACACTTTCTGGTTTTAGTGGATTAGTACCTAAAAAGCCCATAACTTTAGGTAAAGTTCTTAAAAGATCAAGTGTTGCTCTATTAGCAATCATGTTCACAAATATGTAGTTAGGAAAAACTTTCTGATCAGCTTCAACTTTTTTACCTTTCAAGACTTTAAAAACCTTTTTTGTAGGAACAAAAGCCTCTTTTATATTACTATTAGCTGTTGCAAGCTTGTTTATATCATCTGCAACCTTAGTTTCACTTCCTGAATAAGCTGCAAGCGTATACCACTTATAATCCATTATAAAATCCCTAACAAAATTTTTATCAATCTAGAAATAACAAAGTCAGAAAAACTTATAAATAACATAAATAAAACTGTTATAAAAACAACCACGATGGACGTAATTCTCGTATCTTGTTTTGTTGGAAAAGTAATATTTTTAACTTCTCTTGCTATTTCTTTAAAATAATCAACTAACTGCATAAAAATCTTCAATTGGCAGGGGCGAAAGGATTCGAACCCTCGACCAATGGTTTTGGAGACCATTGCTCTACCAGCTGAGCTACACCCCTAATTACAGGTACCTAAAAAGGTACCTAAAATAATAAATTAAGCTATAATCTCACTTACAACACCAGCACCAACTGTATGTCCACCTTCTCTTATTGCAAATCTTCTACCTTGTTCCATAGCTATAGGAGCTATAAGTTCAACTTCTAATTTAACGTTATCGCCCGGCATCACCATTTCAACACCTTCAGGTAATGTTACTGAACCGGTAACATCAGTTGTACTGAAGTAGAATTGAGGTCTATAATTCTTAAAGAATGGGGTATGTCTTCCACCTTCTTCTTTTGTTAATACATAAACTTCTGCTTTGAATTTCGTATGAGGATGTATACTTCCAGGTTTACACAAAACTTGTCCTCTTTCAACGTCTTCTCTTTTTGTACCTCTTAAAAGTGCACCTATATTATCACCTGCTTGACCTTGATCAAGAAGTTTTCTAAACATTTCAACACCTGTACATGTTGTCTTTTGAGTTTCTCTCAAACCAACTATTTCAACTTCTTCACCTACTTTTAATACACCTCTTTCAACTCTTCCAGTAACCACAGTTCCTCTTCCAGATATCGAGAATACATCTTCGATAGGCATCAAAAATGCTCCATCAATTGGTCTTTGTGGTTCAGGAATATAGGTATCAACAGCCTCCATAAGTTTTAATATTGCAGGTTCTCCTATTTCACTTTGGTCACCTTCTAAAGCTTTTAAAGCAGAACCCTTTATTATAGGTGTAGTATCACCAGGAAAGCCATACGAAGTTAACAAATCCCTTACTTCCATTTCAACTAAATCTAATAATTCAGCATCCTCAACCATATCAACCTTGTTCAAAAATACTACTATATAAGGAACACCAACTTGCTTAGCTAATAATATATGTTCTCTTGTTTGTGGCATTGGACCATCAGCTGCAGACACAACTAAAATAGCACCATCCATTTGAGCTGCACCAGTAATCATGTTTTTTACATAATCTGCGTGGCCAGGGCAATCAACGTGTGCATAATGTCTATTAGCAGTTTCATATTCTACGTGAGTTGTATTAATGGTAATACCTCTTTCTTTTTCTTCAGGGGCATTATCAATTTCATCATAACCTTTTACTATAACATTTTTATTCTGTTTTCCTAAAACTGTCGTTATTGCGGCAGTTAAAGTTGTCTTTCCATGGTCAACATGTCCAATCGTACCAATATTTACGTGTGGTTTTGTTCTTTGAAAAGTCTCTTTACACATAACTCATTACTCTTTTTACTAATATTAATAAAATGGTGCGGGTGATGGGAATCGAACCCACATAGCTAGCTTGGAAGGCTAGTGCTCTACCACTGAGCTACACCCGCCAATACTGAGTATATTTTCTTCTACTTCAGGTAAAGTAGTTCGAATTAATACAATTGTCTTCTATTTTAAAACTTAGTAAATTAATTTGCAATAGATATAGTTTAGAAGACTATTAAAAAAATTTTAATAAAACTATTTAAGAAACACAAATACAAATAAATCACTCACAATTTCAACAGGAACAAGAAATAAAACAACTTTAAAAAAAATAAAAAAAGAATCATTAATATTATTCTACAAAACCCCATATATCTTTTTTATCAAGCCAACCTTTAATTTTACCTATTTTTACTTTACAACGAAATTCTTTACATTTTACTAATCTAGCTACAACATTCTTTTCAACTTTATATGTTTTTATAGCAGTTTTATCAGGACTACTATATAAAAATTGAATATTATTTAAAGTTATTACTGTTTTTATTTTTGAAACTAAATTTTCACTAACCCAACCGCTATCCCCATCCTTATCAACAATATTAAACCATTTATCATATCCACCTATTACCTTAACTGGCATGTATTTTAGTTTATAAGTATACAATGCTACAAAATCCTTACTAGGACCAGCTCTAAGATTTACTTCAGACGATTTTAAAGACATAAAAATATCTTCATTTTTCCTAGCTTTAGAATTATCTATAGCTAAATAACTTAGCATAGTTAAAAATAAAAAAAATTTTCTATTTATTATTTTTTTCATTTTAATATTATTATTTTAGAAAGTAATAAAATTGATATAACCACAATTGGTAAAGCAATTATATTAAAACATCTTACCAGAACATTGCTTTTATATTTTTCAGGAAATAAATAATTTACATACGTTAACAAATATATTACAAAATTTACTATAGTAAATTTTATCAATTTTTGTTTCATAAATAAAGAAAATATTACACCT
>CALXRO010000040.1 GCA_944390875.1 uncultured Rickettsiales bacterium | reverse complement strand
CTTATAAATTATATAAATAAAAATAGTAGAATAAACAAAGTTTTTCTAATAGGTCAAACAAGCGAAAGACTAAATAAAAAATTAAACAATTCTGAAATATTTAGTAATTTTGAAGATTTAATAAAATTAATTAAAAATTGTAATTTAAATAATACAACAGTTTTATTATCTCCTGCAGCCGCTAGTTATGATATGTTTAAAAATTTTTGTGAAAGAGGAGATAAATTTAAAAATTTAATGTTAATCAACAGTTGATTCTTGTATATTATTACATTCTGTACTAGCAAACAGGAGATATTCAGGCAAGATAAATTATTGAAAAAAATCATATATCTAATATAATCACAATAAAATATTATATTTCAAGAGAATATGATGGATTTTAAGACAGAAGATGTTGTAAGAGATGAAGCTAGAAATATTTTACAATTAATATCTGATAAAAATGCGGATTCTAATGTTGGTCAATTAACAACATTCAATCAATTAGGTTTTAAGTCTGTAAGCGACAAACCTGACGGTTGGTATTTTCCTAGAGATATGAATGAACCAGCATTGATTTTAGAAGCAAAAAATTCAAAACAAGATATAAATGATAAAAAATGGCAAGCTGAATTATTAAAAAACATTAAGATTGTCAATAGTAAATATAAAAAAGTAATAGGAATATTATATAATGGTTATGATGTAAAAGTTTTTAAAAATTTTGCGGCTGTAGATTTACAAAATAGGCTGTTTACAAAAGATTATTATTTTGGATTATACAACCAAACTCAAATAGATAAAGAATTAATATATCGTTTAACCAAAAATATAAACAATAATTTACATTTTAATTTCGGAATTAAAAATTTATATCATAGAATGGTTTTTACTGCTTGTGCTTTAGTAGCTAAAAGATATGGGGCTTTTTTACAAGAGGGTATGAATTTTGCTACACTGAGGCAATCTATTATCTCTACATTAAACGCATCATATGCTAATGAACGAAATCAAAATACCAAACTAGATTTGTTGGGGGAATGTTTTTCTGAAATAAAAATCAACTATGTAGAAAAACAGGAAGCTATTAATCAGTTTATTTTAGATGTTATTACAATATCTGATAATATCAATTCAGACAACTGGAATGGTGAAGATGTTATGGGGATTTTCTTTAATGAATTTAATCGTTACAAAAAAAATCTGAAGCGGGACAAATTTTAACACCAGAACATATAACAAGTTTAATATATAGAATTACAGGAACAACTTATAAAGATAATGTTTTAGATGCAGCCTGTGGTAGCGGAGGCTTTCTTGTTAAAGCTATGAATAATATGATAAAGGAAGTTGGTGGTATTAGGAATAGAAACGATGTTAGTATTATATATCAATCAAAATTATTTGGTATAGAACTAGATAAAGAAAAGTTTGCTTTATCTTGTGTAAATATGCTTATTCATAAAGACGGCAAAACTAATTTGAATCAGGACGATTCAGCAACTAAAGAAATGGGGAAATGGATAAAATCTAAACATATAACTAAAGTTCTTATGAATCCCCCTTTTGAAAGGAAATATGGTTGTTTAAATATTGTTGAAAATGTATTAAATAATGTTGAGGAAAATGCTATATGTACTTTTATACTTCCTGATACTAAATTGAAAGTTAATAAGAAAAAAGTGCTTGATTGGCTAAAAAACACTCATTATTAAAAATTATTAAATTACCAAAAAACACATTTGCTGGAAGTGTAAATATAACTACTTCTATATTTATATTTAAAGCGCATGAATCCCAAAAGAACAAAGAAATTTTTACTTGTTAGATAAAAGAAGATGGGCTGGAAACAGTAAAAAATATGGGACGACATGATGTAAAAAACAAATGGGCAGACATAGAAAATAAATATGTTCAAATCATATATAAGCAGTCTGATGATGATTCGATACAATGGTTAAAGCCTAATGAAAATTTATCGTATCAAATACCAGCCAACGAATTTCATATGACAGATAGTGATTTTAGAGGTGTAATATTTAAATATATATTATTTGAAAATCATATAGACGAAAAAGAGTTTAAAGATTCTTTGTTAGAATTAATTTTGTCAAAACCTGTTTTTGAAGAGATAAATTATGAAGAACTTGCAAAATTATTAGTCAAAAATCCTTCACAAGACAAAATTCAAAAAGTACAATGGAAACAATTTGATATTAAAGAAAAATTTAATGTTTCTACAGGCACTAAACCAAATGATCCTTTAATAAAAGGAAATATTCCAAGAATATCTGTTATAAATTATAATAATGGAATACAGGGATTTTTTGTCGATGTTGCTTATGATAAAAATTATAGAACACAAGATAATTTTATTTCTTTCTCTTTTCTAGGAACTTCATTTTATCATAACTATAAAGCAAGTTTAGAAATGAAAGTGTACGCTTTAAGACCATTATACTTTGAACTCAATAAATATTCCTAGCTTGTTTATTGTTTCTGTTTTAAAAAATTATTTAGTGGTAATTATATAGACCAAATATCTAATTTTGATTTAAAAGAAGAGAAAATTTATTTTCCAATAAATAACAAAGGAGAAATAAACACAGTATTTATGGAAGAATATATCAAGAACTTATACGATGAACTATATAATGTTATTAATAATTAAAAGCAATTTTAAATTCTAAACTTTTTTTTGTGATATAATTACTACAACTAAGCCAGGTGTTAAAGTTATTGCAATTTTGTTTCATTGCATTCAATTATAGATTATATTTTGCTTAAGACAAGCTATTTATCATATTTGTTAGGATAGAGTATATTATTATTAAAATATTTT
>CALXRO010000039.1 GCA_944390875.1 uncultured Rickettsiales bacterium | reverse complement strand
AGTTGTCCACAAAATGATTTTTGGTTCTACTTTTCTAACTTCTACAGTTTCAGTTTTATTATCTAAAACATTTGGTATTTTAGGCATTTCATACATAAATTTTAAAAGTAATTAACATTATTTTTATAATAACATATTTATTAAATTGTGTCAATATAGTTTTATCTACTTATACTTATATATTAAAATCAATATCAAAAACTATGCGATCTTTTTTGTTTTTCTTTGTTTTCTACTGGCATGTCAATTCTTTGCATCCTCTCAGCTGATTTTTGCATATTTTCTTGCTTCAAGTTATCAAAAATGTTGTTGTAGGATTTACTTCTTTGAATATTAACTCGTTCAGAATTTGAGGTTTCAACAGCTTGTGGATTTATATTCGTTCCATGTCTTCCAATTGCTCCTCCTCCAACTACCATCCTTCCTGTGTTGGTTATTGTACTACTCCCTCTCATAGTGGTTCTTATGCTATGTGGTGGTGCCGATCTTGATTGATTTTGTTGTACTTGTATATTTTTTGGATCCATAAGAAATGCCATGCCATTTTTAGTTATAAATTGCTGTCCTTCCCATAATAAAGTATCTACTTTTTGATCAAGATTTTTTCCTAAACTTATAAATTTACTTCTATCTTGCATAGTTTGTTTTAAATTTATAAATCTAGCTGTTATTCTTTTTGTAAGTTCTTTTGATTCTGTTTTATCAATAATTGTTCTTTTGTTTGTTTCTTTTCCTATTTCTACCATAGCTGCAATACACCATAACCTACATTCACCCTGTCGTTTGTCATTTGGTTTATGTAAATTAGTTCTGTTTAACATAATTAAACTATCTGGATTATGTTTACCATTAGGTTCAAAAGACAAACTTAATCTACCATCAAAAGATACATTTGTTACAAAATGCGCACTCTCTCTATGAAGATCTAAGTGACGTGGAACAACTCGTATATTTCTATTTCTTCCAGCATAGAATGTATTTATTACTTCATTTAAATTTTCTACATCTTGTCTATTTGGCGGCCTTAAATTTCCAGAGTCATTGTATTTTCCTAAAAAACGTAATAAAGCTGAGTTAAGATTTCTTTCTCCCACGCCATCTCCAGGCAATTCAATTCTTTCTTCTTGCATTTTTTAGTAACTATTTTTACTAGGATTTATTAATAATTCATGTATTTTTCCAATTTTTTGTACATTTCTTTTGTTATATAACTTTTAGGAAATCTTTTTTCATAGTCAGGAATTAATTCGCCATATATATTTGGTTCTAACACCATGTCATTAATTATCTCAAGTATTTCCTTATATCTTTCAGTATTTGGCAATATTACTTCTCTCCTAATTGAGAATCCAGGATCTTCTGGATCGGTAGGTTTCTCACCTCTATATTCCATTTCCATATAACCATCATCATATACATTAAAACTAACATCTGGTTTTATGTTATAATAGGAAATTAATTTCCTTTCTTTTCTCACTTCTTCCACTAGTTCGCCTCTTTTCTCAAAACTAGGTTGGATTTTATTAGGAATATCGTACATAACTTTCTCCTTTTTGTTTTAAATTTACTATATTATATACTGTTTTTTAAAAAAATTCAATGAATAAGAATTAAAAAATCAATTTATGATAACATTTCAAAAAACCTCTTAATCTCTTCAATTATTAATCTATAATCAAAAATCCTATTAATTTTATCCCTAAATTGAGAAGAATTTTTCATGCTATGAGTATACCAACCAATATGTTTTTTAAATAGACATACAGATTCCTTATCTCCGTAGTATTCCCTAGCTAAATCAAAATGTTTAAGTATTATATCCAATAACTCAATATTATCAGGTTTTTTAAACATTTTTCCATTTATTTCATAAAATAATTCTTTAAACAACCAAGGTTTTCCATATATTCCTCTGGCAATCATTGCTCCATCAGCATTACTTTCAGATAGTGCTTGTCTAAGACTTGTTATATCAACTATATCACCATTCGCAATTACAGGTATGTTAACAGAATTTTTTACATCTAAAATTCGTTTCCAATCAGCTTTACCAGTATACATCTGGCTTCTAGTTCGTCCATGAACTGTTATCATTTTAATTCCAACATTCTCTCCTATTTTGGCTATTCTTGGTGCATTTATAGAATTAGAATCCCAACCAAGTCTCATTTTAACAGTAACTGGAATTTTTACGGCTTTAACAACTGAAGCCATTATTTGTTCTGCTAATTTCTCATCTTTCATAATTGCTGAACCTGCAAAACCTTTTATTACTTTTTTTACAGGACAACCAAAATTTATATCTATTATGTCAGCACCAAGATCTTGATTTAATTTTGCAGCTTCAGCCATATAATATGGATCATTTCCTGCTATTTGTATCGCAAATATTTCTGAAGAATTGTTTTTGATTTTTGAAATAGATTTAGCCCTGTTTCCTATAAACAATGATTTTGATGCTATCATTTCACTAAAAACTAGACCTACATAGCCAAAACTACTTATTATTTCTCTATATGGAGGATCTGTAACACCCGCCATTGGCGCTAGTAATAGTGGTATATCTATGCTGATATTTCCTATATTTACTGATTTCTGCATTGTCTTAATACTTCCTTCAAAACCTTAACTTTCTTAACATATTTCTTTTGTTTTTCTCCTTTTGCTATTTTAGCACACATTTTATATCTAAAAAGTTCAAATTTTAAAATAAACAATATAAATTTGTTACAAAAAGGGGTTTTACTGAAATAGTAAAACCAATCAATATTTGAATTAAAAGCAAAGTCTCTAAACCAACATTTTGCACCAGTAAAATGTATAATTCTTATATCATTCATTATGTATTCTGGCATATATTCTTTTATTTCTTCTTCATCTAAAATAGAAACAAAAAAATTATATCTATAATCAATATATTTTATATGGTTTTTACATGTTATATCTATAGCCCCTTGATCTGCAGTATTTGACAGTGATATATTATCTAAACATTTTTCAGTAAAATTATTATTTATACATTTTTCAATATTAAATAAAATAACGCCTGCATTTATTTCATTGGAAATTTTATTTTTAATATTTTCCATATTGGCCATACCAATATCGGCAACTATATAATTATCATTAAAATCAATTTCATACAAATCAATTAGATCACCTTTAACAACTATATCACAATCTAAATATAATACCTTATCATAATTCTTAAATATTTCTGGTATAAATAATCTATTGTATGTTGTTATAGTAATATCATCTCTAAAATTTTTAAATTCAACATCCTGATTCTCATCATAAAATCTTTGTACATCAACAAATCT
>CALXRO010000038.1 GCA_944390875.1 uncultured Rickettsiales bacterium | reverse complement strand
CTTGGTCCTGTTATACTTACAAGATAATTCTCTATATCTACCTTGACTACAAATACAGATCTTCCTCCTTTATCTTTGTGTGTATATACTTCTGTATATTCTACTATTCCTGAAGTTGAATAAGACTTGCTAACCTCCTCTACAAATATAAACTTACCATCACTCATATTATTTTAATAAAGTTGACATAAGACTATTATGTTATATCTTTTTAAAATAGTTAATAGCATTATTGATGACTAAATATATCAATATCTCCCCAACCTTCAAGATCAAGTTTAACCCTTGTTTGGAGAAATTTAAAACATTCTTTTACAAGTTCAGTACGATTTTCGTTTTCTAGTATCATATTAAGTCTATCCTTTATTCTATGTAAATATAATACATCATTAGATGCATACTTTAGTTGGTTTTCATTAATTTCGCCTCCCCAATAAGAACTTTGCTCTTTTTTTGATATTTCTATATTCAGAAATTCTTTTACTAAAACTTTCAGACCATGTGCATCAGAATACGTTCTAGCTATTTTTGAAGCTATTTTTGTACAATAAACATTATTTATTACTATTCCAAACGTCTTTTGTAATATAGCTAAATCAAATCTAGCAAAGTGAAATATTTTTAATATTTTATCATCTGTTAATAATTTTATTAAATTGGTAGCATTGTATTTGCTACTGTTATCAAAATGGACCAAATGAACTTTGCCACTTCCAGAGTATAATTGTACCATACATAACCTGTCTCTAAAATTATTTAAACCTAGAGTTTCTGTGTCTATTGCTACTTCATTTCCAAAATCAATATCTTCAGGTAAATCATCCTTGTATAAATTATACATATATTATTTTTTGTTGTTGTAATAATTATGAACTTATTGTTATTTTAAATCAATAATTTTATTTTTTTGTAAACAATTATAAACAGTAAAAGATAAATATTTTTATTATTGATAGTCTGTCGCAATTATTATTTTATAACTATAAAATTTTAGTATTTAATACATAATTTGCTCTTAATTTAAGATCTACTTTATTCTTAAAATATCTGGCACTGATTTATTTTTCCTAATTTTATTTCTCAAATAATATGATTTTAAGTTTGGTTGTGATTTTGATTGTTTTGTGTCATATTTTTTACCATATCCAACACTATTTCCTAATCTATTAAAAGTATAAACTAAATTACCATACGATCCATGTAACTGATTCAAATATTTATCATTTCTTTTTAAAGTTTCATTTACTTTTTCATAAATATATTTTTGTACTCCACCTACATTAATACATTATTTCTCAGTGCCTCAAATGATTTGAATTGTGAAACTAAACTTATAAATTCAGCTGTAAAATAACCACAAGTTCCTGAATTTCCTTGTAAATTTATTTTGTTTAACAATTTAGGGTCTGATTTAAGGCCATCAGATTTATTAATGTATGGAATATCATTTTCTTGTTGACTATCAAAAACAAAAATTTCTCTATCAATTCCATTATTTTCTGAGGGATTAACAAAATGAACAATAGCAGAGACAAAATGTCCATTTTTGTATATAGGAGCAATCATAAAATCAGAATTGCTTGTATTGGGCAATCTATCTAAATCAAAAATATTATCAATAATTGCAATTCTACTACTATCTGTTCCTGGAATACTATAGAATTTAGCTATAACTTCTTCTGGATATAAGCCGGTAATTCTATCATTTTTTAAATTAAAGTTTAATAAGTTGTCAATTGTTTTATCATCAGGTATTATTGTACCATCTTCTCTTAGTTCAGCAAATACTTCATTATTAATTTCATAAAAAATACTAGTTCCTCTTCTAACTGTTTCATATGTTAATTTTTCAGACATTTTCTAAGTTATTATTTTTTACTATATTTTTTTCTAAAATGTAAAATTTCCTCTTCTAATGATTATAATAATTCCTTAAATTGCTCTTCTGTTAACGGTTCTTGTTTTACAATTCTACCTGTTGGCGAAGAATCATCAGGATATATTAAGTATACATCCCTATTGTCATATACTTGTTTGATTATACCACTTTCATAGTGGCTTTCCATAAGTTTTATTGGTCTTCCGTACATAGTTTTTAATTTTTAAATATGAGAAATTATATAGTATATTAAAGATATTATCAATATCTTTTTAAGATATAATCATTCTAAATCAGAAAATTTTATTTTTTTGTAAATAACTTTTTAATAAAGTTAAATATTCTATATCTGTAAATCGTTCCATTATAACACTTTATTTTTGTACCATTAAACCTCATTTTATATTCACCAGTTCCAACATAAAGATATAATGTTTTTATTTTTCTATTTATTAATTCTTTGATTGTGTTATAATACAATATTGTACCTATACTATAATTTTTATATTTAATATCATAAGTTAAATTCTCCAAAAATGCTGTATCATTGAGAATATTTAAAAAAACAATTGAAGCAATATTATCATTTAAATATATCACAAAGGCATCGGTTATAAAATTATTTTTTATATAATCTTCAGGTTTTTCTTTATTATTATAATTATGCGTGACTTTTTTAAATCTACAATAAGCTTCATAAATATGATTATCTATAATTTCATTTCCAGAAAAATGCTTTATTGTATAAATAAAATCCCTTTCTATATGCTTATAATATCTTGAAACATTATATCTTGTGTTATTAGAAAGATTTTTATTAAAAGTATCAATATCATTCGGCAGATTTACAATAAAATAATACCTATCTTTACTGTTAGTAAAATTGTTTAATAAAAACTTGTATTTTATCTTCCATATAAAAAATCTTTCAAATAAATATTTACTTAATGTTTGTAAAGCTTCTGATTCAATATACATGAGCTGTACAGCAAGAAAGGCTGAATATTTAATAATTTTTACTGGAACATAGTATTTTGCACCATTATTATCAAATATACAAAAAAGATGGTAATCATTTTTATATATTATATCAAACCTGTTATGTATAAAGTTTGGTTGTATTTTTGATGATATTATTTCATTTTTTTT
>CALXRO010000037.1 GCA_944390875.1 uncultured Rickettsiales bacterium | reverse complement strand
TTATACCACTGCCCTTTTTCCCAAAATGGCTTACTTGAGGTTCATCATGAAATTTTTTACCAGTTCCATGACCGCAATAATCTCTAACAACAGAAAAACCAAGTGGCTCCACATAACTTTGAATAGTGTATCCAATATCCCCAATATGGTTACCAGGTTTAACTTGTTCTATTGCTAACATTAAGGAATTGTATGTAACCTCACATAATCTCTTTGCTTTTATACTTGGCTCACCAACATAATACATTCTACTAGTATCACCATAATAACCATCAACTATTGTTGTAACATCTATATTTAAAATATCACCATTTTTTAGAATTTTTGTTTCACTTGGTATGCCATGACAAATAACATGATTTACAGATATACAAACAGATTTTGGATAGCCATTGTAGCCAATACAAGCTGATATACCACCATTATCGTTAATAAATTCATCACATAAGTCATTTAATTTTAATGTACTTACTCCTTCAATAACAAATTCTGTTATATAATCTAATGTTTCTGCTGCAAGCTTTCCTGATTTTCTTAGACCAACAAAATCTTCATCATTATATATTTTTATTGCCATTATAGTCCTAAAACTTCTTTTTGTTTTGATATTAAAATACTAATGCCCTTTCTAGCTAAAATAAACAACTCTTCAAATTTAGAAAAATTAAAAGGATTACCTTCAGCTGTACCTTGTACTTCTATTATTTCCTCTTTATCATTTAATATAAAATTCACATCAACATCACAATTACTATCTTCTTCATAATCAAAGTCCAACATACATACTTTTTTATATATACCACATGATACTGCTGCGATAAAATTCTTTATTGGTAATTCTTTAATTATTTTTTGTTTTAATAAATAATTTGCAGCTAGGTACATAGCTACAAAACCACCAGTTATTGAAGCACATCTAGTACCGCCATCAGCTTGTATAACATCACAATCAATTATTATTTGTCTTTCACCTAATTTTTTCATATCAACAGCCGCCCTTAGTGATCTACCTATTAGCCTTTGTATTTCAAGAGAACGACTATTTGTTTTTTCTCTGTCTCTATTAACCCTTTTGTCAGTTGCTCTTGGAATCATGTTGTATTCTGCAGTTATCCAGCCTTCTCCTGTTCCTTTTATAAAAGATGGTACTTTATCTTCAACCGTTGCAGTACATATAACTTGCGTGTTACCACAGTAAATCAGACATGACCCTTCAGCATATCTATTGATATCTGTTTGGATTTCAATTTCTCTTAACTCATCTATTTTTCTATTTGATGGTCTTAACATTTTTAAGATAAATTTTATACTGTTAAGTACACTCTTTTTTCTTTTAGTTGTCAATGATTATTTTTAAACTTTACTTTCCTTTTTAAAAAAATATAATAAGTCTTAATAAATTTATTTACTATAAAAATGACAGAACAAACCCGAGAAATCAAAGAAGAAACTAACTTTGAAAATAAAGATATTACAGAGGATGATGTAAGTGAAAAACAAGAATCAAATGAAAGTGAATCAGAACAAGAAATGGAAGAAGTTGAAAATATTGATAATGAAGAGGATGAAGATGATGTTGAAGACGACGAGAATGATAAAGAAAAAAGTGAAGAAGAAAAATTAAAAGAAAGTTTTATATTTGATGGTATGGATTTTAGCTCTATAAATTATAAAGACTTTGAAAAAATTGATCAAGATCAAATCGATCTTTATTATATATTAAATGATAACAAAAATAATATTGAATTTCTTGATGAAGATCTTGTGGCAATAAGTAAAAAAGAGGAAGAAATAAAAGCTTTAAAAGCTAAAGAAAAAGAAGAATTTGACTTTCAAATGGAAGAACTTGTTAATGATAATCAAATTAAGGTTGATTTAACAGGTATTGTTGATGAACCTAAAGAAAAAAGATAAGAAATAATTATGAATTTAAATGACAACATAGTAAAAAATACCAATAAAAGTAAGCTAGATGCGGGTCTTGAAAACTCTTTAAGGCCATTAAATCTCAATGATTTTATAGGTCAAGAAGAAACAAAACATAATTTAAAGGTATTTTTAGAAGCGGCAAAAATTCGATCTGAAAGCCTTGATCATACTTTGTTTTATGGCCCTCCTGGATTAGGTAAAACAACCTTATCACACATAATAGCAAATGAAATGGGAGTAGGTTTTAAGAGTACATCTGGGCCTATATTGTCAAAAGCTGGTGATTTAGCAGCAATACTTACAAATCTTCAACCTAACGATGTTTTGTTTATAGATGAAATACATAGATTACATAGTACAGTTGAAGAAGTGCTTTATTCTGCTATGGAGGATTTTAAACTTGATATAATAATAGGCGAAGGACCTGCTGCTAGAACAATAAAAATAGACTTGCCAAAGTTTACTCTTGTGGCGGCAACAACAAGACTTGGACTTTTATCAAATCCTTTAAGGGATAGATTTGGTATACCTCTAAAACTTAATTTTTATAGACCAGACGAATTGTCAAGAATAATAACAAGAGATGCAAAAATACTTAATGTTAATATAGACGATAATGCTGCTTTTGAAATAGCAAAAAGGTCTAGAGGTACTGCAAGAATAGCAATAAGATTATTAAAAAGAGTTAGAGATTTTGCTATAGTTGCCAATAAGAAAACCATAGATAAAGAAATTGTTGATACGTCTTTGGATAGATTAAATATAGATAAAATTGGGCTGGATAGTTCTGATATAAAATATTTAACATTTATAGCAAATAATTATCATGGTGGGCCAGTTGGAATTGATACAATAGCCGCCGCTTTATCTGAAGAGCGCGATTCAATAGAAGATACAATAGAACCTTATCTAATACAATGCGGTTTTTTGAATAAAACACCAAAAGGAAGAGTTATTACTGATATAGCTTGTGAACATCTTGGTATTAAGAGAGGAAATGGACTTTTCCAATCTTAATTAATATTCTACCAAAATATTTTAAATTAGTTTTCAATAAAAAAAATGGTAACCATTAATTGTTTTTAAACAAAGGTTACCACATTTTCCATAATATAACAGTTATATTATAAAATAAAAACATTTTATAATTCAACTAATATTTTGTCATAGATATTTAAAAATTTTTGCATTCAATGCATAAGCATATGATTGTAATATCAAAAAACAATTAATATTCATTAATATAAATATTTTATTGAATAATAATTATATAAATTTATTATTAATAATAATTTGATTTTAAGGAAACATTTTGCTTAAAAGACTGGTATACATATTCATATTGTTAATCACAAGCGCAGAATGTATGTCTGCATCCAGATATAGAAAAATAAATTTCTATATTGATTACAAGTATTATGAAAACGAAGAATATTCACAATATTTAGTTGAAACTATTATATATTTAAAAAGTGAAATACTTGTAAAAAATGTACCAATAGTTCATAGGAATATTTTAGATAGTCTTGTTTTTAAACTAGAAAAAAATCCTGAAACAAAAGAAAAATTAAAAGAAAAAGTTATAGAAAAACTTAACCAGTATTTCATAAATTTTAAAGATAACATAGAAAATAAATTAAGAAAATTTGTTGATTCCTCAGAAAGTTGTTTGAATCTAACATTTTAAGTTGCGTTATACCACCTTCAATAATAGCAAAAGTATTAAGAGATAAGTTTGAATCTAACATTTTAAGTTGCGTTATACCACATTATACGGACTAACATCAATCTTAATTCTAATCATTGAAGGAAATTTGACATTTTTCAAAGAAGAAGAAATAAGTTTTTGAATATTTATATTAGGAGTTGTTTTTACCAAAATTCTCATCCTAAAATTATTACCAACCTTATAGGGTGTTGACTGTGTTGGACCAAATACTTCAATATTTTCATCATTTACTGGCAAATATTTAATAATTTCCCTTGATTTTTTATATATTAACATTTCATTTTTACCACTAACAATAATCATTGCCAATTTACCATATGGTGGTAATCCTACTAGTTTTCTATTATTCTTTTCAAACTCAATAAATTTCTGTTTATTGCCATTTATCATAGTTTGAATAATTACATTATCAGGAGAATAAGTTTGTATTACTGCTTTTCCATTTATTTCACGACGTCCAGCCCTTCCAACAACTTGTGTTAATAATTGAAACGTCCTTTCAGATGATCTAAAATTCGCTCCGAACAAACTTGCATCCGCATCCAATATACCTATCAAATTAAGATTAGGAAAATCATAGCCTTTTGTTATGATTTGTGTACCTATTATTATATCAATTTCACCTTTGGCTATAGTATTTATCGATTCTCTTATTCTTTTTGTACTTTGAACAGTATCACTTGTTATTATTAATGTTCTTTTATTTGGAAAATATGTTTTAATTTCATTTTCTATTTTTTCAACTCCTGGACCAAAAAATATTATAGAATTTTCTTTTGAACAATTTGGACAGTTATCTGTATTATATATCCTATAACCACACTGATGACAAAGAAATATACCATTGTTTTTGTGAACAGTTAATAAAACTGAACATTTTGGACATAAAAACTTATAACCACATTCTCTACATAAAGCTACAGGCGCATAACCTCTTCTATTCATGAACAATAGTACTTGTTGTTTATTTACTAAAGTATTTTCAATTTCTTCTTTTAACTTTTGTGATATATATTTATCTCCGATAAGCTTTTCTTTTTTTAAATCAACAAGTTCTATATTTGGTTCTATGGATTTACCAAATCTAGACTTTAAAAAAACATAATGATACTTATTTTTATCAACATTTACTAAGCTTTCAATAGAAGGTGTAGCACTGCCCAATATTATATGGCAGTTTTCAATTTTTGCCCTAAGTACAGCCATATCTCTACCATTGTAACAACCGTTATCTGTTTGTTTATAAGAACTGTCATGTTCTTCATCAACTACTATTAATTTTAAGTTATTAAAAGGTAAGAAAATAGCTGATCTTGCACCTATTACAATTCTAATATTCCCATCAGCTATACCACTCCATATAGAATTCTTTGTCACGTTCCCAATTTCTGAATGCCATAATACAACATCTTTTGTGTTAAATTCTGAATTAAATCTATCTATAAATTGTGAAGTTAAGGCTATTTCTGGTAATAAAAATAATATTTGTGACCTTTGATCCATTTCCAAAAATTTCTTGAAAAACTGAAAATATATTTCTGTTTTCCCAGAACCAGTAGTGCCTTCTAATAATATAGGCTTATTATCCAAACTAATATATTTTTCAATTTCTTTAAAAACTGTTTTTTGTTCCTCAGATAAATTGTATAATTTTACATTTTTTGTGTTTATATTATATTTATCGTAGTTAAAACTTCTTTTATTTCTACTCATTAAAATCTTTTCACTAAGTACCATTTTAAAAACAATACCTAATGGTATTAGATTATAATCTGATACTGATTTTATAAGATTAATTAAATTTCTATCTAAAGGTTTTACGTTAAATATATTTTGAATGGATTTTATGATTTTTTGATTAACATCTTTATTTGTTAATTTTACCACCAAACCAACGACATTCTTATTTCTAAACTGAACTGAAACAATATTACCTTCTTTGATTTCTGGAAAATTTTCAACCGAATAATCGAACGTACCATCTACTCCAAGCGGCACTATTATTTCGGCAATAAGCATATTTTTAATTATTTTTACTATTATTTTTTCTTAGATATGCTGGAATATTATATAAGTTTATATCTATATCATCATCTTCGTCATCAAAATTAAAAGATGGTGATGGTTCATTTCTTTTTATTTCTTTATTCCTATTAAAAATTGAACTAAATAAACCTCTTTTTTGCCCATTTTTGTTAGTTAACATTTCATTATCTTGCCTATTTTTAACAATTTGTCTTTCTTGGTTTTGATTTCTCTGAGAAAATTCATCATATTTTACACTTTCCCCCATATCAAAAAAATCATCATCATTATCTTCAGGAATACTTTTTTCTATATTTTTACTGTTTATATTACTTCTTAAATAAACCGTTCTTATTGTATCATAATTATTCTCTTTTGAATTCTTTTCGATAAATTTATTACTATTAATATTTACAATATTATTCTCTTCATATTCACTTTCTTGATTTTCTTCATTATCATCTATACCTGTAGCAAATATGGAAACACGCATTGTATCTTCCATATTCTCATCAAAAACATTTCCTATTATTATATCAGCATATTCGTTACATACTTCTTCTTTAATTCTTTTTGTTGCTTCTTCGTGTTCAAAAAGCGTTATATCCGGTGAACCAGTTATATTTATAATTATACCCTTTGCGCCTTTTATTGAAACATTATCTAGTAAAGGATTTGATATAGCTTCTTCAACAGCTTTTATAGCTTTATTTTGTCCCTTAGCTTCGCCGGTACCCATCATTGCTTTTCCCATTTTTTTCATAACGGTTTTTACATCGGCAAAATCAAGATTTATAAAACCAGGTTTTGTTATTAAATCAGTTATTCCTTTAACTCCCGATTTTAAAACATTATCAACCATTTTTAAAGAATCCTGCATTCTTGTTTCTTGATTAGCAAGCCTAAATAAATTTTGATTTGGAACTATTATTAAAGTGTCAACATATTTTTTTAACTCTTCTATGCCTTTTTCAGCTTGTTGCATTTTCATAGCGCCTTCACTAGCAAAAGGTTTTGTTACTATTGCAGCAACCAATATATTCATTTCTTTAGCTTTCTTAGCTATAACTGGAGCTGCACCTGTTCCTGTGCCACCACCCATTCCAGCAGTTATAAAAACCATGCTAACATTACTTAATACTTTTTCTATTTCTTCTATATCTTCTTCTGCTGCAGCTTTACCTACAAAAGGATCAGCACCCGCACCCATACCATTTGTAGATTTTTTACCTAAGAGTATTTTTTTCTCTATTCTTGAACCTTCCAAACTTTGATAATCTGTATTTGCAACTACAAAATCAACATCATTTAAATCACTATCAACCATATTATTTACAGCATTAACGCCGCCACCTCCTACACCAAACACTAAGATCTTCGGCTTAAATACCTCATACTTATAGTTTAAAGAATTTAATGCGTCTTCAAGACTTATATTTTCATTATCAAATGTTTGCATCTTATAACCTCAATTATTAAGAAGTAAATACTTTACTTAAAAAACTAATTATTTTTCCACTAATTCCACCTATACCATTATTATAATCTTCAAAATCTTTCTTCTCATTAAAATATTTTATAAAATTTAAAATTCCAATACTGGTAGCATATGACGGATTTCTAATTTCATTTTCATCAATTTCTTGAGCTATGTCAAAGTTTTCCGGTCTACCAATCCTACTTTTTATACAAAAAGTTTTTGATATATAATTATCTAACCCAGGTACATTTGCTGTTCCTCCAGTTAAAACAATACTACCAAAAGAATTTATTAGTCTTTTTTTGTCTAAAATACCAAATATTATTTCAATAATTTCATCAACCCTTGATCTAAATATATCATTTATAATTTTTTTCTTGTTTTCAGCAGCCCTATAAGTTTCTTCTCCATCTATATCTATTTTTATCATTTCCGCCTCTTCTGTATGATCTAGATAAAGATTTGTATTCATAATTTTAACTTTTTCAGCAACCATGGATGATACGCCAAGTACACTAGATATATCATTTGTTATTATATCTCCTGCAATTGGTATAGAGTTTCCAAAAATAAATCTATTATTGTTTACTATTGAAAATGACGAAGTGCCAGCGCCTATGTCTATTACTAAAGTACCAGAACCTACTTCATAATCATTTAGAACTGATAATGCTGAAGCAAAACCATCAAATATTACATTTTTTACAGATAAGCTTATTTTTTTGAAACAATTACTAATATTATCAATTTTATTTTTATCTGTAAAGAATACATGCAATTTTGTATTCATACTTTTTGTTTGCATACCAATTGGATTGGATGTATTTATTCCATTCAAATTAAATTCTAAAGGTACTAAATGTATAACTTTTTTATTGTCTTTACTTAATCCTTTTATTATATCGTCAGACATTGATAACAAAAGGCTTTTAGTTACTTTTTTATTTATTTTAAAATTTTGTCTTGTTATTAATGTTCTCGATTTTAGTTTATTACCATTTATGTTTATTGACACGTTATCAACATTTTTACCAAACATCTTCTCAGCTTTACTTACTGTTTTTACAATTGCTTGGGTTGTAAGCTTAGTGTTTATTATATTACCATTTTGTATACCATTAGACTCTAATAAGCTAGCTCCTTTTATACATAACCGATTTTTGTTGTCTAATCTTGCTATTAGACAAACTACTTTACTCGATGCTATATCTATACTTACAATCGTCCTACTCATCCATTAAATTTAAAATACTAAAAATAATCATATAAATAATAAATTTAATAATAATTTTTGCAATATTTTGCACTTACTTTGTCTTTATAAAAGTATTTACGTAAGTATATTTGTAAAAATAATATTTAATCTTACTAAATATCTGCAATTTTGTCTTTTATTTCTTTGTTTTCAAACTGTTTCATTTCTATATCTTTTTTCGCTGCTGAAATTGCTAATATATCATTTTTTATTTTATCTTCTTTTTTATT
>CALXRO010000036.1 GCA_944390875.1 uncultured Rickettsiales bacterium | reverse complement strand
GGTTCTGCAGGTTTTGTAGCAAGAATAATAAAAGAAAGGGCATTAGAAGATATTATTATGGTAATAGATAATAATGATAGTTTACTTATACTTCCTAAAAATATGGAAGCAATAAAAAATATATCTAAAAAATTAAAAGAAATATTTTTCATAAAATAATATGTTATTGTGAAGATTATGTATATTTAATTTCTTAATATACATAATCTTTATTAATATAATTGTTTCTGTTTTGTTATTTCAAATTCTTTTTTTATAATGTTAATTTTACTTTTGTTTATAAGTTCTTTTTCTTTTTTATTAATTTTTGTAGCTTGTTCAAATAGAATATTTCTATCAATTAATTTTTCTTTAAGTGATTTAATGTTATTTTCTTCTATATTTTTTATTTTTTCATCCAAGACTTCAATGTAATATTTTAATTTTACTCTTTCTATTGGTTTATACCATGGTATATTTTCTAATTTTTTCTTTTGTATATTCTTCTCATTTTTAAGCATTCTCTCTATTTCTGTATGTTTATTATTTTGTAAATTTTCTTCATTTTTTTTGACAACATTATATTTTGTTCAGTATTTTTACAATTTTCTTCAAAAAGTATATTTAGTTTTTTAGATTCTTCTTCTAGTTCTTTGAGATTTTTATTTAATATATTTTCATTTTGTTTTTGTGAGCTATTATGATTTTTCAGTAATAATTTTAAACTCATACTTATTTTTCTAATTTTTCTAATTTTATTTAATTTATTTTTAATACTGGTAAATTTTGATAATTTATTATTATAGTTTATTGTTTTATCTTTTAATAAATTAGGTATTTTGTATGTATCTGAAAGTTTTGCTAATTTTTTTCTTTTTTTGTATTTTTATCCTTTTCTACTTGTTTCTGATTTTTTCCAAGCATCCTATTTATTTTGTCTATTAGTAAATCAGTTTCATTTTGATCTTGTTTCTTATTCTTTCCCATATATTTTATATATTTATCTAATGTTAGATTAAATTTATTTTAAATAATAATCAATTAGTAAATTTTTTCATATTTTATTTTATACTTTTTATTCAAAGTTGTTCTAGCAATAGTAATTACATATACTCTGCAAACACCATTCATTTTTAGAACTTTTGCACATTCATCAACTGTTGTACCAGTTGTAAAAACATCATCGACTATCAAAATATTTTTTCCTTTTATACAATTTTTATAGTTTTCATTTATTTTAAATACCGATCTTAAATTAGTTCTTCTTTTTTTAATAGAAAGCTTTGTTTGAGGAGAAGTGTTTTTAATCTTTAATATTAAATCTTCTAATACATTAATGCTTATCTTATTTGAAATATCTCTAGCAAGTAGCAGAGATTGGTTATATCCTCTTTCCTTTAATCTACTTTTGTGCATAGGAACAGCAGTTATATAATCAATATCAAAATCTTTTATAATTTTTATCATAAAATTTGAAAAAAATTTTGATAAAAAAACTTTTTCATTAAACTTTAGTCTGTATATTGATTTAGCTACAGTACTATTATATATAAAAATACTCATAACCTTATTAAAATAGTGTTTTTTGTTTACACAATTAGCACATAATAGGTCATAATTTGTTTTTATATCTAAAGGTTCACCACAAATAGAACATGTTGGTTTTTCTATAAAAATCAATTTTTTCCAACATTTGTCACAAAATGAATCATTATTGACTATTTTTCTACAACACGGGCATCTGTAAGGATATAGTAAATTAACAAAATACCTGACTAAATTTTTAAAACTAAGCTTGTTTTTTAAGCGTTTCAATATCACTAAATTTAATTTTCTCTTTAGTTATATCAATTATAAATTTTTCGGCAGCATCATATGGGATTTTTTTTATAACAGCATATTCTGAAGCTATCCTGTAAACAGCCATATCGTATATACTTCTTTCACTGTAAGATCTATCAGCTTCTTCAACATCTCTTGTTAAATCTCTTAATACTTCAGCTGTTTGGTATATGTCGCCAGAATTTATTTTATCTCTATATTCTTTTGCTCTACGGCTCCACATACCTTTCATTTTTCTCACACCACTTCTTAATATATCAAGAACTTTTTCCATATCTTCGTTTGTTGTAAGTTTCCTTATATCACCATTTTCTTTAAATTTAAATGGAACACTTAAAGTCAATCTTTCTTTTTCAAAATATAAGACTAAACACTTAGTTTCTATACCAGCTACTTTTATTTCCTGTATATCAACTATTTTAGCAACACCATGTGTCTTATAAACACAATAATCATTTATTTTAAATGAAATACTCATTGTTTTCACCAAAACATTGTTTTTAATAAAAAATCATATATAATTATATTATAACATTTTTTAAGAATTATTCAAGTATTATTTGATGAGTTTAGTAACATTTTGGAATAACTTAAAACAAAAATTTCTTAACCATTGTTTAAACAATAGGAAGAAAAATAAAATTCAAAAAATAATCAATGTAAGAAAACAGAATGGTTACGCTGAATTAGATAATTACAAATTAACTGTAATTTTATTTTTTGCCTTAATAGGTACTGGTGTACTTTTCTATGCTGTTTATTTGGATTATAAATATAATATAGGAGATACTATTAAAATTGAACAAAAAGAACCTATAACAATTACTATTGAAAGTCCAAATGATATGGAAATACCGGGAGATTATGAATATGAAAATTATACTTTAAAAAACGGCGATAATCTTATAAATATTTTGACACAAAAAATAGGGCTTACAAAACAAGATGCTTTTAATTGTATGACAAAATTAGGGAAAATATATAATTTAAAAAGTTTGAAAACTGGGCAAGAAATATTTTTCAAGTATAGAAATGTATTAAGTTTTAGAAATAATAATATAGAACAAGATACAATTTTGGAGGAGCTAAAATTATTTGATTATTCAAAATTAGAGGAATATTTTGTATACAGAGATGGTAAGAATACATATTCTGCTAGAAAAAATAAAGTAACTTTAAATACCAGAAATAATAAATTTGTTGTGAATATAAAAAATAGTATTTATATGGATGCAATAAAAGCTGGTATTCCTGCAGAGATAATAATTAATATGATTAACTACTATAGTTTTGATATTGATTTTCAAAGAGATATAAGAAAGGATGATTGGTTTGAGGTTATTTATGAAGGAATTTATACAGAAGATGGAAAATTGGCAAAAAGTGGTGATATAATTTATGCAAATCTTCATGTTGGTAAAAATGATCATAAAATATATAAATTTATTACTGGTAATCGTAACAAAGTATATTTTGATGAAAATGGTCTCAGTACAAAAAAATCATTGTTAAAAACTCCAATAAATGGCGCAAGAATAACATCGAATTTTAGTAATAGAAGAAAACATCCAATTTTAGGTTATACAAAAGCTCATAAGGGGATAGATTTTGCAGCGCCTGTTGGAACGCCATTTTATGCAGCTGGCAATGGTACAGTAAAAAAAGTAATAAATGGTTGTAAAATTGGGAATAAAAACTGTGGAAAAGGATATGGAAACTATATACTAATACAACACAGTAGTTTATATAGTAGTGAATATGCTCATTTATCAAAAGTTGCTAAGGGTATTAGAGTTGGTACGAAAGTTAAGCAAGGACAAGTTATAGGCTATGTAGGTACAACTGGCCTTTCTACAGGTCCACATTTACATTATGGAATAATATATAAAAATGAAAGAATTAATCCGAATAGAATTAAATCTATATCTACAATAAAGCTTAGTGGCAATGAATTATTGCGATTTCTTGGCGAAAAGAAAAAGATAGACCAAATTCGTTCATCTACTTTAAATCAAAGTGGTCTAAGGATGTGAGTTTGATAGTTCT
>CALXRO010000035.1 GCA_944390875.1 uncultured Rickettsiales bacterium | reverse complement strand
ACTATAATAACTGCTCATGTATCAGGAAAAATAAGAAAAAACAAAATAAGAATCTTAAAAGGAGATAAAGTAGAAGTAGAAATGACTCCTTATGATCTTACAAAGGGTAGGATTGCTAGGAGGGGGTGATTTTTTAGAATTTTATATTTTTTTGTTTAATTGATTTTATTATATATAATTTTATAATATTTTAAAATAATGTAACTCATATGTTTAAAGATATTTTTGTGATAAAGAAAAACGGAAATAAACAAAAATTTTCCGAAGAAAAAATAGATAATATTTTAAAGTTAGCATCAAGGGATCTTGATGGTATTTCTTTGGATGAAGTAAAATATAAAATTAGCCAACAAATATATGATAATATTCATACAGACGAATTAACTAAACTTATGATAAAAATATCTGCTGATATGATTACAGAATTTAATCCGGATTATCAATATTTATCAGCAAGACTAAGTATTTTAAATTTAAGAAAAAAAGTGTTTGATTCAATTAAACCAAAAAAGCTATATGATCACATAGAAAATCTGATAGATATGGGTTATTATGATAAAGAAATTTTGAATTACTACTCTAAAAAAGAAATAGAAGAAATAGATAGTTTTATAGATCATGAAAGAGATTTTTTATTTAGTTATGCAGCCATAAAACAACTTGAAGGAAAATATTTAGTACAGAATAGAGTAACCAAAGAAATTTTTGAAACTCCACAATTTCTTTATATTCTTATTTCTATGGTTTTATTTCATAAATATGAAGTAAATAAAAGGTTAGATTATATAAAGAAATTTTATGATGCTATTTCTTTATTCAAATTGTCTTTACCTACTCCTATTATGGCAGGTGTTAGAACAACAAATAGACAATTTAGTTCATGTGTACTTATAGAATGTGGCGATAGTTTGGATTCAATTAATGCAACAGCAAGCGCAATAGTTAAATATGTGAGTCAAAGGGCTGGTATAGGTATAAACGCTGGAAGAATAAGAGCCATTGGTAGTCCTATAAGAAATGGCGAAGCTGTACATACGGGCTGCATCCCTTTTTATAAATATTTTCAAGCTGCCGTTAAATCATGTTCACAAGGCGGAATAAGATCTGGAAGTGCAACTGTTTTTTTTCCTGTATGGCATTATGAAGTTGAGAATTTATTAGTTTTAAAGAATAACCGTGGTATTGAAGATAATAGAGCTAGGCATATGGATTATGGTGTTCAATTATCAAAAATATTTTATGATAGATTTTTAAAGAATGAAAATATAACTCTATTCAGCCCATCTGATGTTCCAGGATTATACGATGCTTTTTTCGAAAATGAAGAAAAATTTGAAGAATTATATAAAAAATACGAGAAGGATGAAAATATAAGAAAAAAACAGATAAAAGCATCAGAATTATTTACTATGATAATGAATGAAAGAATATCAACAGGAAGAATATATATACAAAATGTTGATCATTCAAATTCTCACAGTTCTTTTTTAGTTGACAAAGCTCCTATAAGACAAAGTAATTTATGTCTTGAAATTACATTGCCTACAAAAGTTATAAATAAAATTGATGATGAAGATGCAGAAATAGCGCTATGCACATTAGCTGCTTTTAATTTAGGAAACATAGATAATCTTGAAGAGCTTGAAGAATTATCAGATTTAATAGTTAGAGCATTAGACGAATTATTAGATTATCAAAACTATTTGCTTCCAGCAGCAAAAAATTCAACATTAAAAAGAAGATCATTGGGTATAGGTGTGATAAATTATGCCTACTATTTAGCAAAAAATGAATGCAAATATTCTGATGGAAGTGCAAAAAATCTAACACATAAGACTTTTGAAGCAATACAGTATTATTTGCTAAAAAGTTCAAATAATTTAGCTAAGGAAAAAGGCGCTTGTCAAGGTTTTGTAGAAACTAAGTATAGTCAAGGATTATTACCTATAGATCATTATAATAAGAATATTGATCGAATATGTAATAAAAACTTGCATCTTGATTGGGAAATATTAAGAAAAAATATACTGGAATATGGACTAAGAAATAGTACTTTAACTGCTTTAATGCCATCAGAAACATCGTCACAAATATCAAATGCAACTAATGGTATTGAGCCACCAAGGGGTTATGTTAGTGTTAAGACTAGTAAAGATGGTGTATTAAAACAAGTTGTGCCAGATATAAAAAAATATGCTTTTAATTATGAATTATTGTGGGATATACCAAGCAATGAAGGATATATAGAATTGATTGGTATTATGCAAAAATTTGTTGATCAATCAATATCAGCTAATTTAAATTATGATCCAAATAAATATGAAGAACAAAAATTACCAATATCGGTTGTTATGAGAGATATATTACTTGCATATAAATATGGGGTAAAAACATTGTATTATCACAATACAAGAGATAGAGCAAGTGACGAACAAGCAGAAGTTTGTGCCGGAGGAGCTTGTAAAATTTAAAAATTAATTTATAAATTTATTCTAAAAAATATTTAAGTTATGCACTATAGTACTTTTAATAGAAATAAAAATGACATAATGAAAGAACCAATGTTTTTTGGTCAAAATGTAAATGTATCAAGATTTGATAAGCAGAAATATGCAATTTTTGAAAAATTAACAGAAAGACAATTATCATTTTTTTGGCGTCCAGAAGAGATAGATGCTACACAAATGATGGATGAATATAATGGACTTAAAGAAAATGAAAAACATATATTTATAAGTAATTTGAAATATCAAACTCTATTAGATAGTGTACAAGGCAGAAGTCCAAATGTAGCTTTATTACCAGTAGTATCACTTCCTGAGTTGGAAACATGGATAGAAACCTGGAGTTTTTTTGAAACAATACATTCAAGATCCTATACACATATAATAAGAAATAGTTTTGCAGATCCATCAATAGTTTTAGATGATATAGTAGTGAATGAACACATTTTAGCTAGGGCAAAAGATATAGCAAAATATTATGATGATTTTATAATACAAATGCAAATACTACAATCACAAGGAACTGGAACATATTATATAGATGGGGAAGAGAAAGTAATAAACATTAGAAATGCTAAAAGAAGTTTATATCTATGTATGAATTCCATTTATGCTTTAGAAGCTATAAGATTTTATGTAAGTTTTGCTTGTTCATTTGCTTTTGGAGAAAGAGAATTATTAGATGCAAACGCTAGAATAATAAAATTAATAAGTAGAGATGAAGCTTTACATATGGCTGGAACTCAAACAATAATGAACTTGTGGAGAAGAGGCGATGATGATCCAGAAATGGGAGAAATTTCTGAAGAAATGAGAGATTACGGAGAAAAAATATTTTTAGATACTATGCAACAAGAAATAGAATGGACTGACTATTTATTCAAAGATGGACCTATGTTAGGATTAAATAGGGAAGTTTTGATAGATTATTTAAAATATATTTCTGCAAATAGAATGTCAGCTGTTGGTTTTAAAACTGAGTTTGATTTTCCAGAAAAAAATCCTCTACCTTGGATGAATAATTGGCTGAATAGTGATAATGTTCAAGTCGCTCCCCAAGAAGTTGAAATGACGTCATACCTTATAGGCCAGGTAGACGCACACCTCAACCCAGGAGAGTTTTCTGAGTTTGAGGAAGAGATATAAAATAAGAAATATAGTCATATATAGTATAATATAGCTAGATTACTATAACTTGTTTTTATAAAATAATAAAAAGTTAGCTAATATTGCTGTTAATATAAACTATAAATACTATTTACTAAGACCTATACCTTCTGAAGGATGAGTTGCTTGTTCCATATGTGTTTTTGGGCCTTGTTCACGTATTTTTTTTGCTATAGAAGCAGTTTGAACAGCAATACTCGCTTGAGTATAACTAGTACCACCTATAATACCTTCTTTTTTAATCACTGGATTTAAACCTTTTTCAAAATCTTTAAAGGCTTTTTCATATGCTTTTTTAGCTTTTTTTATTTTTTCTTGATCTCCAGAAAGAAGAGAGTTCTCATAACTAGTAATAGCTTGATTAACTTTTTTTAGTTGACTATTCTTATTTTTACTATTGTTAATCTTATTTGCATTAGCTTTTA
>CALXRO010000034.1 GCA_944390875.1 uncultured Rickettsiales bacterium | reverse complement strand
TTGTAATAATTCTTGACCTGAAAATTTAGCTCTAACATCATCCATTGTTTTACACTGTTCAAATACTGTTTTAAAGTTTGAAACTGCTATTAAAGTACAAATAGGAGCTTGACCTTGGAGATTTTGTGTAACTAAATGGTTTTCTAGACCTGATATTTTAACACATTGTTCTAATGTTTCTTTTGTTTTATATTTTGTTATTGATATACAACCATCCAGTATAGTATTCAAGTACTTAGTAGGTGGTTTTTTATTTCTTAGTATAGTTTTTAAAAATGCATAGTTAATATTTTCATCTAAATTATTGTTTATCAAGGCACCATTAAAATTTATTATAAAAAAACCATCACTGTTTCCTTTTGTTAAATCATGTACAATTACTATTTCATGGTCTTCGTTATGATTTCCATATCTGACTTTTGCTGTACCTACCTCTATTTTACTATCTTCACTTGATATATACAATTGTGTTACATGCTTATGGTCTTGTTCTGTTTCACTAAAACCTGGTTCGACAATTTTTGTTCCAAGTCTTGTTCTTTTGTTGGTTGATAAAATTTTGTCTAAAATAAGACCTATTTCATCATCTTTTAAACCAACCGCATCTTTTTGTATTGGAATATTTAGACCCTTAACTTCTTTATATGACATCCAAATATACTTATCATTTTTTTATAATATTAAAAGGAAATTTATCTTCTAAATACCTAACTAGAGATTTATTATCTTTAATATTATTAATTTCTTCTATTTCTTCTTCTTCAGGGAAAAAACCGAAATCATCACAATAATCATCATCATAAATAAACTCATCTGGTCTTGGAGCAAAAAAATGAAATTTACCAAAAAAATCAGTTTCTTTTTTTACTATGGTACCAGGTATATCTTCAACCACTTTAGCTAAATCAATTATTTTTTGTCTCTTTATTAACTCCATATAATACTCCCTAAAGTCAGAATAATTTACTCCTTCGTATGGCTCCGGCGGCATATTATCCCAAATATTTTCAGGTGTATACATAACTTCTTCAATTGGTTCTCTTATTTTTTCAGAATTTGGCACAATTTTATCATTAATATTATACATAACTTTCTCCAAATTATTTAGGTAATATTATACTATAATTATAATATTTTGTCAACAATAAATATTTTTATTTTCAATATATAAAAAAATAGGATCCATAAGGACCCCATTAAATTTATATATAAAAAAACAACCAACTAGAAATTAAATCTAATTCCAAATGTTAACATTTTATCAACTCTACTTAGTTTTGAAACTTTTATTGTATCAGTATCTCCAGATTCCTCAGCAAGATCTCGATATTCTTTTTCTGTATCAAACCAAGTCATTCTATAAGCAATATCAAATGACAAACTTTCAGTTAATTTAATATCTGTTCCAACTTTAAAACCAAAACCAAAGTCACTTCTGGTTTTACCAAAGTGACGCATTAAGTATCTAAGTTTTCCAGAATTATAAGAAATTATACCTCCCAATGTTAAAGCAACTTTATCTTCAAAAACATAACCAGCATTAATATCTAAATTTATTCTATTATTGATACTTTGATCAACTAATGCTATTAATTCTCTTATATCTTTGTCTATATCATCACTAACATGTGCATAATTATGAGCTATATATATATATGATAAACCACCACCTATTAATATATTATCAATATTATAATTATATCCAACTTCAACACCACCTCCTATTGTACTCATGGATACATTTCCCACTGCAGATTTACCCCCAAGTATAAAATTAAAAGGACTGTCATCATATGCATTGACATAATTTACTCCAACATAAGCACCGCTTAATTTAGCTTTTGAATTACTTGTAATAATCATTGAAGCTATTGCTATCATGATTGAAAAGAATTTTATATTTTTCATATTTTTAAAATTTAATTAACAATATTAGTAAACTAGTGACTCAGTATAAAGCTAATTATTTAATAGTCAAATAGTTTTAGTATAAAGGGAGAATAAATACATTTTTTTTATTATATTGAATTTATATGATAAATAATTATAGTTACAAAAAATTTATATTTTTATGAAAGTAAATTATGATGGTTTTTCAAATTTAGAATTGGCTTTGATTATTGCTTTTATTGGAATATTGATGTTATTTTCGACAATGGCCACTAATTGGATAATTAGGAAAAAACTAGATTTTGTTATTTATGAAATTGATAATATTATTAATAATAGCGATTTATTATCAATGGAATCAAAATTTAATCAAAATACAAAGTGGATTATTGTAAAAAAAGAGTATAATAATAAATATGAAAAGTATTTTGAAATAACTAGAAATAAAAAAACAGATTTATTTACTAAAAAAAATATTTTATATGTGCTTGATAATATAAATAAAAATAATATAATTTATATTACAAAAAATGGAAATATAATAGATATAAATACCTTACATAATGAAGAAGATAATTTTAGAATTTATGGTATTGCAATAAAAATTAATTAATAATTTTTTTAATCAAACTCTACACTTTCAATACCATAAGTATTTTTAATTCTTGAGATTTCTATATCTGTCAAACAAAATTCTAGAGGTAATTCAACTATTTTATCTTCCACAATTATTTTAATATTTGTAAATTTATTAATATTATTATTTTTTGTTTTATTGATTATTGTTTGTAAATCAGTCAAACATTTTGTATTAGATATTTTAATTATTGCATTATTTATAAGAATATTTTTTTTATATTCTTTTTGTATAGGATTTTTTTTATTTTTATAGTCATCTGAATTAAATTTTTTTATTTGTCTAACTTTTTCAATACCTTCTTTATTATTTTTTAAATAATCATCCAATAACCAAAAATCTTTAACATTTAGTCTTATACCAGATTCATCAGATTTGACACTACATTCAAAAACCAACTGATTATGTTCTTTGTCATCAAGCCAATCTTTATGTTCTGTTATCATATCGCCATTAAATAATGAAAGTTCAATTAAACTTGTAGGATCCGAAACTGATAAATAAGCATACTTACCTTTATCACTTGATTTTATTGAAGTACTTATTATAACACCAGCAATTCTTATTATTGAACCATCTTTTATATTATTTTTTTCAATTTCACTAAAAAATGTTATACCTTTTAAGCCTAATTCATCCTTTATTTCATTTAAAGGATGATTATTAAGATAAAAACCAAAAGCTTCAAATTCTTTTTGACATCTTTCATAACCAATCCAATCATCAACATTTGACAATTTTGGCAATAAAATATCATCATTATTATCAAATGAGCCGAATAGACTTATTTGTGGACTTAGTCTTTCTTCTTCTGAAGTTTTTGCATAATTACTCAGTATTTCACAAGAATCGTTAATTTGTCTTCTATTTTTATGGATATTATCAAAACTTCCAGATTTTGCTAATGATTCCATAGTTTTTTTATTTACGATTTTACTGCCTAATCTTTTACAAAAGTCAAATATGTCTTTAAAATTACCATTTTCTTTTCTATCTTTTATTAAAATATCCATAATTTCTTGACCAACTCCTTTTATAGCACAAAGACCATATCTTATTACTAATTCTTTATTTTTATGATAATATTCTTTTTCTTTATCTTTATCTTCACTATCTATCATATCAACTTTAAATAAATTGTCAGATAAATTAATATCTGGTGGTAATATTTTTATATTATGTTGCTTAATATCTTGTAAATAGTAGTTTATTTTATCTGTATCCATTATTTCCATGTTAAGAGTTGCGGTCATAAATTCAACTGGATAATTAGCTTTTAAATATGCAGTTTGATAACTTATAACAGCATAAGCAGCAGCATGCGCTTTATTAAAACCATATTCAGCAAATTTTGCTAAAACATCAAATATATCATTACTCAGTTCCTCATCTATATTACTAAAATCTTTACAACCTTTTACAAAAACATCTCTTTGTTTATCCATTTCTTCTTTTATTTTTTTACCCATAGCACGTCTTAGTATATCTGCTCCACCAAGTGTATATCCAGCAAGTACTTTAGCTATATTCATAACTTGTTCTTGGTAAATTATTATACCATAAGTATCTCTTAATATAGGCTCCATTTTTGGATGCATGTATTCAACTTTTTCTTGTCCATGCTTTCTTTTAATGTAGGTAGGAATATTATCCATTGGGCCTGGTCTATATAAAGATATTAAAGCTATTATATCCTCAATATTATCAGGTTTTATTTGTTTTAACATTCCTATCATTCCAGAAGATTCTATTTGAAAAACTGCCAAAGAATCTGCTCTTTTCAGTAAATCAAATGTTTTTTTATCATCAAGTCTTATATTATCTATATCAATTTTTTCACTTGTTATATCATATATATAATCAATTGCGTCTTTTATGACTGTTAAAGTTTTAAGACCAAGAAAATCAAATTTTACAAGTCCCACTTCTTCACAGTATTTTTTATTATATTGTACAACAGGCATATCTGCTGAATCATCAAAATAAAGAGGGCATATTTGTTCAAGTGGTTTATCACCTATAACTAATCCAGCTGCATGTACAGAAGAATGCCTATTTAATCCTTCAAGTTGAATTGCTATATCAAATAATTTAGAAATTTCTGGATCGCTTTGTCTTCTTACTCTAAGATCAGAATCTAATTCTAGTGCTTCTTCAAGACTTGTATTAAATGGTATAGCTTTACTTATCTTATCAACTTCTGTATAACCCATTTCAAGAACGCGCCCAACATCTTTTATAACAGCTTTTGATTGTAATTTTCCAAAAGTTATTATTTGCGCAACACTATCTTTGCCATATTTATTTTGTACATACTCTATACTTTTTGCTCTTCCTCTCTGACAAAAATCAACATCAAAATCAGGCATAGACACTCTCTCTGGGTTTAAAAAACGCTCAAAAAATAGACTAAACTTTATTGGATCAAGATTTGTTATTTTCATTGCCCAAGCAACCATTGAACCTGCTCCTGAACCTCTTCCAGGACCTATTGGTATGCCATTATTTTTACTCCATACTATAAAATCAGCACATATTAAAAAATATCCTGGAAAATCCATTTGATTTATAACATTTATCTCAAATTCTAATTGATCAAAATACTGTTTTCTTATTTTCTCTTTTTCTTCTAAATCATTAATATCATCAACAATAAATTTTTGCTTTAGTCTTTCTTCTAATCCTAATCTTGCTATTTTAGTCATTTCTTCAGCTTCACTAACTCCTTTTGGAAGATCAAAATGTGGTAATGTAGGTTTTCTTTTATAGGCCATAGTACTAACCTGCTCTGCTATTTTTACAGAATTTTCTATTGCTTCTGGTATATCTTTAAATAGTTCAATCATTTCTTCTTCTGATTTAAAATAATGCTCACTTGTTAATCTTGGCCTATTTGTTTCACTTATGTATCTTGCATCAGATATACAAGAAAGAGCATCTTGTGCTTCAAACATATCTTTAGAATAGAAAAAACAATTATTTGTTGCTACTAGTGGTATATTATATTCATATGCAAGCTTTATAAAGTTTTCTTCTGTCTCAATTTCTTCTTTTAATCCATGCCTCTGGATTTCTATATAAAGATTTTCACCGATGTTTATTTTTAGAAAATCAGTTATATTTTTTGCTAAATCATAATTATTTTCAATAAGTATTTTTCCTATCACTCCTTCAACACCACCAGTTAGAACAATTATGCCTTCTTTTTTTGCAATTAAATTATCTATTTTTATATGTGGCTTTATATTTTGTTCTCTTTGTATATAACTTTGACTAATTAATGAAATAAGATTTAAAAAACCCTGATCATTTTTGGCAATTAATACGATTTTACTGAACTTATCTTCTCTATTATAATCTGATAATGCACTACTTTCTTTACTTAAGATTTTGGAAGCATCTAAAACAATTTCACAACCGATTATTGGTTGTATGCCCTCTTTTACCATAGCCATAGAATATTCTAAGGCACCAAACATATTATGACTATCTGTTATTGCTGCAGCAGGTACATTATTTTCTTTTAATCTTTTTACAAAATCTTTTATTTTGATAGTTCCACTACATAAAGAATATTCAGTATGTGTCCTGAGATGTATAAATCTGGCCATTTTGGTTATTATTTTTCATAAAATCATTCACTTCTTATTTTAGGAATTTTTTAATAAAAAATAAATATACTGATAAAATATTTTTAATTTGTATTATTAAAATAGCTTGTTTTTGAATAGTCTTGTTAGTCTATTTTTTATAAAATTCATTTCTGTTCTTGTATTTTTATTTAAATCATTGCTTAAATTTTCTTCAATTAGCTTAAAAAGTATACTATTATCGTTTTCTAAATAATATTTTTTAACTCTAGCATCATATAACAATATAAGAGCCATTTCAAAGTTCATTTTTTCTATTGCTAATTCTAAAGGTGTATATCCATCATTATTTTTTGTATTGACATCGATTTCAAAATTGAAAAGTAATTTTTCAATTATGTCAGTTTTTTCTGTAAAATAATACATTGCTAAATTATGTAATACATTATTTTTTTCTGTATCTTGCACACTAACGTTAATATTATGAAAACTCAAAAGCTCATTTATTATTTTATTATTTTCTTCATTGTTGCCAATTTTTATACTTAGTAATAATGGAGTTTCATTAAAATTATTTACAACATTAACATCAATACCATAATATCTAAGCAACATAATTGATATATTACTACATTTTTTAGAAATAGCAGTATGCAAAGCTGTTTCTCCTGTTAATTTTGATTTTGCATTGATATCTATTCCACTAACTTTTAATAACTTTTTTACAAGATCTGCATCTTTTTCTTTAACAGTTTTGTATAAAAATGTTTCGTCGTTTATATCTTTAAAATTAGTTATTAATGGTATGCCTATGGTATCCGGTACAGGAAATACAATGTCTATTTGACCATAATTATACAATATATTAATGAAATTTTGAGCTATATAAATAATATCAAAATTTTTATTTATATCTTCAATATCCAGTTCCATATTTGCTTTATATCTTATAGTTCCATCAACATCGTTATATACAAATTTTTCAATAAAAGAATTTATATCTATTCTTTCAATTTCATTTTTACTTGTAAATAAATCAAAAAAATCCTGTAATGGTTCAAAAATACTTGTTTCTATATCTAAAGGAATTAGCATACTTGGTTCATTAACATACGTTGTCATATTAATTATTTTATTTTTACGTGTTACTCCAGATGTTATTGGTCTGAAATCAAATCCAATTCCAGGAATTTTAAATAGTTTTTCTATTAAATCTACCCTATTCTCTTTCATAGCGCAATCTAAAAAAGTTTTATTGTTTTTATCTCTGAATTTAATAGCCAAAGGAGCACCTATAGGTTCTGGTATATTTATTTGATAATCTGCTTCCAAATAATTGTAAATAAAATTATTAATCCTATCAATAATTTCAACAATTTCAAAATTTGTTTCTATATCTGATATATCTGTTTCGTGATCAACATTGTATTTTATAATTTTTCTATTACTATCTATTACAAACTGCTTTGTAAAAGATCTAACATTTATTCCACCTAGTGTGTTTTTAGAGGTAAAAAACTCTATAAGTTTATCTATTAATTCAAAATTTTCTGTTTCTAAATTAAAATGCTTATATATATTATAAGCATAAAGTTTCGAAAATAACATGCATAAAACTAAACAGCACAACTCAACTTTTAATTTAATAAAAAAACTTTTCATAAAAAACCTCTAATAAAAATTAATTAATAAATTATAAAGCAGACAAAATTTTTTCTATAAAATATAAAAAATTAATGAACATACTAAACGTGACTATAATTTTTAAAAAATTGTCACAATTATATCCTGTAAGGATTTTTATGATCCTTTCTCCTTATATCTTTTTTAATATTTCATGTCTAACATGAAATAACTCATGTTCAAATGGTTTTGTTTTTGCCCACTTAACATATTCGTTTAAATTATTATTATCCAAAGCATTATTTTTTTCAAGTTTTATATCTATTTTATTAAGAACGTTTTTTCTTTTTTCTATAAGTTCATATTCTGAGTTTGGCTTTGGAGGTAATAAAGGTTGCCCTCCCCCATTTATACAACC
>CALXRO010000033.1 GCA_944390875.1 uncultured Rickettsiales bacterium | reverse complement strand
TATTAGCGGCTTTTTCTAAAAGACATAATATTTATACAGGAACAACGAATCATAATAAACCAAGATTTATTACTATACCTTATTCTACAAAAATGAGAACTAGATTCCTAAAACTTATAGGCGCAGCTCATATTGTAACGCTAATAGTTGATTTGGATTATAGAGATAATAATGGTAATTTTAAACCTTTTGTGTATGTTTATGATAGTGCTCATATGTTTTGTAAATTGCTTGGAGTAGGAAATAATAGATTAGTAGATAATGAAGTATTAAATAATGAAAGAAAATATAATACCAATACCTATTGGTCTGAGTTATAGTTTTAGAGTTGTTTAACTATTTTATATATAGTTATATACTTAATATATATTATTAATATAATATTAGAGGTATAAAATGAGTGAAAACTACAAAATATCATTAAGTCATCTTTATTATCCTTATGTTTATCAAGGTGCTGGCCGTGTTGAGTTTTTACATAAAGATTATGATAAAGTATCAGTTTTGTTGATATAGGTGAGAATACAGCACAGGTCTTTAAATATGAAGAAAGAGACAAAATAGTATTATATACTAAAGTACTTGATAAAAAGAAAGATAAAAAATTATTAAGATGTGTTAAAAGAGAAATATATTTGGATGAAAAATATAGAGACCGAGCTTGTGAAATAGAATGAGTAGAAAAAGTAATAATAGAGAAACTTATATTAGAAGTTATAGTGATAACGATAAATATAAAATAGTCATATTTGATATAGGTTGTCCACAATATTTTACAAATGATAAAAATAGAGAAAAACCATATGATCCTAATGGTTATAATGATGATTATACTTCTATTTTATATTTTTTTAAACCAACTAGTAGTATGACAAATTTAGCTGATAAATTCCATACAATAAAACCTTTAAATGTTGATATAGTAAATAAATCATTAGAAATATGTAGAAGATACAGACCTGGAACAGGTAGATACACTTTTGCAGTTTATGGTTCTATAGCTCGTTATATTGAAAAAATATATATAGAAACAGGAAGAGTTAAGATCTTATGCGTTGTTTCCTAATCATGCTGAAAACAATGCAAAAAATGATTCTAGTTATGAATATGGAATAAAATATTGTATAGAATATTTTTAAGAGAAGATATGAATTGAATAATAATAGGTTCGTTCTTAAACCTAATAATGCTAAAGGTAATAGAAAACAATAACCCATTTATATATATATTATAAAACAGAAAGTTATTTTTCTAATCAATGCCTATAATATAAATACTAATCAAAATTCCTATATCTAACTAAAAAATTTTCTGGTTTTATTATTTTATTTTTATCCAGGACATATTCTTGTTTTTCAAGATTAGCAAGTGTAGCTTTGTTATTGTTTTTAAAGTTTTGTATAAAATACTTTTGCCCATATTTTAGATTATCAAGAAAGAATATTATTGAATTTATATCATCTTCTTGTAGAAGAGATGTATGTACAGTAGTCCTTATTTCAAGGTCAACTTGACCACAATTATTTTTATTAATCAAATATTTTAAAGTTTTTTCAAAACTATCATACTCATCGGAGCCAATTTGATTTACTAAGCTAAATTTATCCTTCATAGCCTTAAAATCCAAAGCTACAAAGTCTATCAATCTATTTTCAATTAGATCTACTATTACTTTATAATTTAAACCATTTGTATCTATTTTAACTAAAAATCCAAGATTTTTTATTAGTTCTATTATTGTTTTTATTTCAGAATCAAGGGTACATTCTCCACCAGATAATACAACACCATCAAGAAGTCCTATTCTTGATTTTAAAAATTTTTCAATTTCATTGATTGTTAAATAATTATCTTTTTGTTCAAAAAATTCAACATTATGACAATATTTACATCTCATATTACATCCTGCGAACCATAGTATACATGCTGGTTTTCCTGGATAATCTTGTAAGGTAAATTTAGTTATATCACTTATTCTTACCATTTTTATTTTAATTCATCTAAATATTCTTCATACTCTTCTTTTGTCATAGATTCTTCATCTATTTCAGATCTTGTATTTACATATATTCTATATAGCCAACTGTTTTCCATATCATTACTAAATAATTGTTCAGAATTATCTATTAATGAATCGTTAACATCTACTATTTTTCCACTAAATATTGAGTATATATCAATATTTTCATCATCATTATAGTTTATTTGACCTACTAGTTCTGTTTTATTACAAACACTTCCTATTGTTGGTAATTCTATAAAATTTATGATATCTATTTCATCCAATATAAAATTCGTTATACCTATAGTTGCCACGTCATTTTCTATTGAAAACCAATAATTATCTTTTGTATAAAATATTTCTTCCATATCATTTAAATAAATTTTCAATGGATATAATTAATTTAGTATTTTTTATTTTCAATGGGGAGTTGTAATAGATTATAAACTAATTGTTATCAATACTTTCTATTATTTTCCCATTTCCAGGCCGTTTCAATTATATTTTCAATACTTAAATATTTTGGATTCCAGTTTAGGACATTTCTAGCAAGTTTATTGTTAGCATATAATTCTGCCGCATCACCTTTTCGTCTATCTGTGTATACTATTTTACATTTTTTACCCGTCACTAATTCTGCAGCTTTTATAATTTCTTCTACAGAATAACCCTTACCTATGCCAAGATTGATAGCGCCACTAAAGTCATCTATTTTTTCAATAGCAAGCCTATGTGCAGATGCTAAATCTTCAACATGAATATAATCTCTTATACAAGTACCATCTGGAGTATTATAATCATTACCAAAAATCTTAAGTTTATCAGTTTCACCTTTTAAATTTTTTAGAACCATAGGTATTATATGAGTCATAACATGAGCTGAACATCCAAGTTTACCATCATATGAAGCACCAGCAGCATTAAAATATCTAAATATTATATATTTTGTTCCATATGCTTTGCTATAATCCATAATGATTTTCTCACACATTAATTTTGACATGCCATATGGATTTATTGGATTTTGAGTATGTTTCTCATATAATGGTAGATATTGTGGTTCACCATATGTTGCACAGGTTGACGAAAATATTATTTTTTTTACTTCATATTTTCTCATTGAATTTAAAAGATTTAATGTTCCAATGACATTATTGTTGTAATATTTCCAAGGATCTGATACACTTTCATCGACTCTTACCATAGCTGCAAAATGAACTACAGTATCAATTTCATATTTATCAAATATACAATCTAAAGCGTCTTTATCTAATAAATCAACTTTTTCAAATTTATCAGCTAAAACTGCCTCTCTATGGCCATTGTATAAATTATCTAAAACAACGCAATCATAGTCATTTTCGATAAATTCCCTAACAGCATGTGAGCCTATATATCCTGCCCCGCCAGTAACTAATACTAATTTTTTCAATTTTTATATTTATTGCTTTTTTATAAGAATAGATTACAATTGAGTCTGTAAATTTTCAATAATAAGTAAATATGAAAACAACAATACACATAGCCTTAGCTTGTGATGATAATTACGCATTTTATTGTGCTGAAACTATAGTATCAATATTAATTAATACAAAAAATGATGATGAAATATTTTATCATTTTTACATACTTCAAGATAATCTGTTGGATATAAATAAACAAAGAATTTTAAAACTTAAGAATACTATAAAAGATTGTGATATAGAATTTATAGATATTGATACATCAGAAACAGAAGCATTAAAATATCCTACTTGTTATAGATTAAAACTTGCTTCTTTACTTCCAAATCTTAACAAAATAATATATACAGATTGTGATGTTACATTTCTTGATAGTCTTGAAGAAATATGGAATGAGGATATTGAAGAATACTATAGTTTGAATTGTGTTGATTTCAAATCTTATAAAGAAAGGAATATAAAATATTATAAAAAAACTTTTAGTAAATTTAATTATAGAAATAATTTTGATTTTGAAAAGTATAATTATTACTATAATGCTGGTTTTATGTTAATGAATTTAAAAAAATTTAGAGAAGATAATCTAGAAAAAAAGTTATTGGATTTTATAAAGAAATATCCAAAGCTTGATGATATAGATCAAAATGCAATTAATTTGGTTTACTACAATAAAATAAAACCAATAAGCTTTAAATGGAGTTTTTTGATATCATATTATACTACTAAAAAATATAAGATAAAAAACAAAGAATTTTTACAAGATCTTAAATATTCATCAAAACATCCAAAAATGATGCACTTTTTAGCAGATAAAAAACCAACAACAATATATAAATCAATATTTCATCCATTTTCTTATAAAATAGTAAATAAATATAAAATGAAATTTTGGGAGTATGTTGCAATGACTGATTGGAAAAATGAAAAAACTTATAAAGTAGTTTATAAGTTTCCTTTTGGCTTTTTGAATAAAAAATAAAATAATATTAATTAATATTAATCAAGTATATTGACTAATATTAAATATATTTTATTTTTTTTGCTTAAATATATTTATTATAAATTTTTATGATTAATAACAGAAAAACGAAAAAGATAATTGTAAGTTTAATTTTGTCAATTTTTTTTATATTGATAGTTGCTAGCATTACTATTATTTCTATAAAAGCACATAAGAGAACGAAAAAAAGAGTAAATGAGTTAATCAAAATAGTCAACATTACCAAAAATGTTGTAACACTCAATAATGATATAACAAAATTACCTAAAGCAAAAGGAAATTTAAGATTAATTCAAAGAAGTTCTATAGCAATTTTAAAAAGGTTTGATGAAATAGCTAAAAAACATAATGTAAAGTATTGGTTAGATTGGGGTACTTTGTTAGGAGCGGTTAGACATGGTGGTTTTATACCTTGGGATGATGATATAGATATATGTATGGAAAAAGAAGAATATGATAAATTCTTGCCAATTCTAAATAAAGAATTTAGTGGAAATGGATTTGAAGTTAAGACAACCGAAATAACTCGTTTGTTCTATAAAGACACTCCAGCTCAGGTTGATATATTTGTTTTAAGCAAAAGTTCTTCAGAAATGCTAGTTTATAAAAGTGATGGTCCAACAGATATTTTATTTAGATCCTCAGACATTTATCCATTAAAAAAAATAAAATTTGAAGGGATAGACTTTTATGTTCCAAATGAAACTGAATATTATCTTTACTCTCTTTATGGTGATTATATGTCCTATCCAAGTAGTATGGAACAGCATGGAGATATAGTTATAAAACTAAAAGGGGACACTTACAAAGATACTATAGAACTTATAAAAATGTATAATGTTGGCGAGTGATGTTATATTTTTGAATATAAGAATATATTCAATAATGAAACAATTTAATTATTTTTTGGTATAATACTTATTTACAAATTTTTATAATATTTATTTACAAATTTTTATGTTATTATTAACACATTTAAGCTAGTTATATGTTAGATACATTTTTAAAATCAAAAGAGATTAGTGATCAGCTATTTATAAAACTA
>CALXRO010000032.1 GCA_944390875.1 uncultured Rickettsiales bacterium | reverse complement strand
AATGTTATTATTGATGAATAATAATCTCTATTAGTACCTCCAAAAAAAATACATACGATTGGTATATGAGTAAAAATATCAAAATAATTGGAAGTGTATCTATACTCATAAACTAATTTTCCATTCTCATTAAGCCAATTAGATGTTGGTTTATCATATTTCTCAATCAATTCATTTTTACTCAAACCAATAACGTCTGTTTTTACTAATATCTTTGCATTCTTATTTCCATAATGTGAACAAGATTGCAGAAATAAAAAAAAGGTAATTGTGACAAAAATATTTTTAAACATAAACCTACTCAACTAATTTAATCTTCAAATATTTTAATAACTCTGGATATTTCATGTTTAGAAATGACCTAACAAGTTCAGTTTTATTAAGAGCATAAATTCTAATATTTATTTTACTTTTATTACTAAAAGGATTAAGATTTTCTAATGAAAATTTAGCTTTTGAATATACTGAAATATCACCTATGTATGTAACTTTATCAGGCAACGCATGAAAACGATAAAGTCCAAAGTCAGGACCTAAAGAACTATAACTTCTAGAAGAATTCCCTATATAATATAAACTATACGTACCAGGTTCAACAACATCTATTATATAATTTGAGTCTTTTATACTGTGCCCTTTTAAACATTTTTTATAATCTGGTTTAAAATCTAATTCTTCCTGTTCAACTTTTCTCCAACAAGTATCAACTTCTGTTATTTGCCTATAGATAATTACAGACTTGCCTGCTTCTAAGAAATCTAAATAGCTTTTTACTTTTTCTATTTTAATTAATTCCTTTTCCTCAATATCTTTAGGTTTATCAAATATAGAACAAGAAGATAATATGAAGCAAAATATAAATAAAGTTATTAAGTTTCTTTCTGTTATCATAATTATATACCTGAACGTTTGATTATATAATTTATGTTGATGTTTATAAAATCATTACGAAGTGTTGGTCTACTATCTTTTTCAAAGCCTTCTTCCGGAGTAAAACCAGACATTACGTATTCTATTCCTATTACAAACATTGTCTTTGGAATATTTATTTTTGTACCAACACCAAATGCAAATGAATTATAAGTTTTACCTTTTGAACTATTGAAAGTAATATCACTAGATTTTCTTTCTATATAAAAACTTCTATTGTAAAAAGATGAAAAAATTGATACATATCTATTTAAATATAAACCTGTTGAAATACCAACGCTTATACTTGGCGAATAACTTATATCAATTTTTATATCATCATCTTTTATTGGCAGCAATATACTCTCTTTTTTTAAATACCAATTACCATTAGATTTTATTTTAGATCCAGTAATATTTGGTATTAAAGATAATGATAATAAAAATGAACTTATCTTAAAATCGCAAGAAACATTAAAGTTTACTGCAGAAAATCCGCTCTCAAATTTACCTTCTTTTACTTTTTCTGCAAAAAAACCTTTTTCAAATCCAATACCAAGCATAAAATCATAACCAATTCTATACAAGTTCTTTCTATCAAAATCTAATTTCATATTAGGTAATGTTCTATTTATATACAAACTATCATCGTATGTTTCTTTTGATAAAGCATTATTGCATATTAATAGTGCAATAGCTAGTAAGAACATTCTATATTTATTTTTGTTATTCATCGCTTTCAATATTATTAATTTTTAAGGAATAATTTATAGTACCATCACCTTTTTCTGCTGCTTTTCTGAATTGTAAAGTCTTTTTTGTATCATCCACGACTAATTTATTTTTTGAAAATTGTGACGATATTTCTCTTGCTGTTTCCTTCCATTTATTTTTTTCTAATATTTTTACTAAAAATCTTGATAAATCTTCATTTGAATCTGATACATTATGACTTTCAATCCATACATTAGCTGAATAATCACCATATTCATATCCTCCAGTTCTTTCTTTTGGTAGACTTGAAGCAAATATTATAGTAATGATATCCTTTTGACCTATAAAATATCTATATAGCATATTTATAGCTATTACAATCTTATCTTTTTTAATATAAGAATAAGCAATTTCATTGCTATCTTCATAATATACTAAAGGCACTACTGTTCTATTGATATTATACTCACTTTCTTTCGCTATTGTTTTTATGACATTTTTAATATTTTCTATGTCAGTATTAATATCCTCTTCTTTCAGGTTGTTAATCACATATCTAATTTCTTTCAAACATGCGTCTTGGTCCTTCTTAATTTGTCTTTTATCTAATTTTTTGATAAAAGAGCAGGAGTCCACAGTAACAACACAAACCACTAAAACAAAGTACTTTAACATGGGTCTGTTTGGTTATTTTTATTTATCATATTAGTTATTAGTATAGCATTTTTTTATTTTGTCAAGTTTACAGCACTAAACTAATATTCTAGCTAAAATTTGTCAACATTTTAATTTCACTTTAAAAATAAATCATATAATCTTACTATATTTATTTTTATTTTTACTCTACTATTTGTAATAAATTATATTCTACCAAAAAATTTTATAATATTTACTTTTAATAAAATGAATATACAATTATTAATATAAATATTTATTGTACTTTTAACCATGGTCAAAGAAAACAAAGTTGATGAAAACACAAATAAAATAAATTTAGAAAAGAAAAAAGCTATTGATATAGCATTAGCCCAAATTGACAAACAATTTGGAAAAGGTTCGGCCATGAGATTTGGTCAAAGACCAATTGAAAACATACAGGTGATACCATCAGGATCGTTAGCCATAGATGCTGCATTAGGAGTTGGAGGATATCCAAGAGGAAGAATAATAGAAATTTATGGTCCAGAAAGCTCTGGAAAAACGACACTAACTTTACACGCTATTGCCGAAGCGCAAAAAATGGGTTTAACATGCGCTTTTATAGATGCTGAACATGCTTTTGATCCAACTTATGCACAAGCTTTAGGTATAAACCTTGAAGAAATGATAATATCACAACCATCTTCAGGAGAAGAAGGCTTAGAAATTGCTGATACTTTAGTTAGATCTGGCGGTGTTGATCTAATAATTGTAGATTCTGTTGCTGCACTTGTACCAAAAGCAGAGCTTGATGGAAATATGGAAGATAATCAAATGGGGTTGCAAGCAAGATTAATGAGCAAAGCATTAAGAAAATTAACTGGATCAATTTCAAAAACTAATAGTACAGTTATTTTTATAAACCAAATAAGAATGAAAATTGGCATAATGTTTGGTTCACCAGAAACAACTACTGGAGGTAATGCTCTAAAATTCTATGCTTCAGTCAGATTAGACATAAGAAGAACCGGTTCTATTAAAAATAAAGATGAAATAATTGGCAATACAACTGTAGTAAAAGTTGTTAAGAATAAAGTAGCACC
>CALXRO010000031.1 GCA_944390875.1 uncultured Rickettsiales bacterium | reverse complement strand
ATATATTTGATACAGTCCTATATTTTTTATCAAAATCAAAAGAGTAACTTGCTCTAATAAATAAGTTTTCTATTAATTGTTCAGCATCTTGTATTTCTTTATCACAAATTTTTATGAATTCACTACGATCAATTTCTTTACTTTTTTTACCAATTTTTTTTTCTACATATCTTTCTGATGGCAAACCATTATCATCATAACCAACAGGGAAAAATACATTTTTACCACTTATTCTTTGAAATCTTGCAATAATATCCATTTGAGAATAGCCAAATATATGTCCCATATGCAATACGCCTGAAACATGTGGTGGTGGCGTATCTATTGAATATATGTTACTTGTGTTATTATCTTTTTCATCAAAATCATATATTTTATTATCCAACCAATACTTTTGCCATTTTTTTTCTGTGTCAATAAAATTATATTTTTTTTGTAACTCTCTCACTTTGAATAAAATAAAAAACTTTCCATATTATAATGGAAAGTATTATATTTTCAATTATTATCAACCAAAACCAAAACTAACTTTTCCATTATTGTCGGTCGTCTTATTATTATCTTTGTCTTCATCATCCTCTTCATCCTCTTCATCATTATCTTCCTCTAGATTATTTTCATCATCATCTTCTTCATCTTTACTATTATCTTTATTATCATTTTCTTTAACTTTGGCATCTTTAATGTCTTTTTCTTCCTTTGAAGATTTATTTAAATCTTCAACTTTATTTCCGCCATCTCCATTGTCTTTTCTAGAGAAACTTGGCGCCACTTTTTTTATTTCTTCTTTTTTAAATAAGTTAGATAACCATTTTAGCATTTTTGTATAATAAGTTAATTAAAATTGATAATAATAGATAAAAATTTATAAACAATACAACTCCGTATAAATTATATAAATAACCATATCAAAATTAACTTCACTTCCAAGCCGAATAGCGACTTGGAAGCTTTTTATAATTTATATTAAATTATCAGCGTTTAGTCTATATTTCTTCCATCTTCTTGTTATATGATCCTTTAATAATTCTATAGCTTTTGCAGCATATTCTGAATTCGTTTTCTTTATAAAATTATATCTAGTTTCTGCATAAAGATAAGTTTCAAGTAAATCTAACTTTGGTTCTTTACTATCAATTTGTAAAGGGTTTTTAGATTGTTCAATCAAAGCTGGATTATACCTATAAAGCATCCATAGCCCACTTTCAACAGCATTTTTTTGTTGTACAAAACTCTGTTCCATAGGAGTACCATGAGCTATACAAGACGAATAAGCAATTATTATAGAAGGTCCATCATATTCTTCAGCCTCTTTTATAGCTTTCATAGTTTGCATTGGATTAGCTCTAATAGCCACTTGTGCTACGTATATGTTATCGTATGTCATAGCTATAGCGCCTAAATCTTTTTTATTAGTATTTTTCCCATTAACAGCAAATTTAGCTGAAGCCCCTAAATTGGTTGCTTTTGATGCTTGGCCACCAGTATTTGAATATACTTCTGTATCCATAACTAAAACATTTACATTTTTGCCACTTGCTAGTACATGGTCTAAACCACCAAAACCTATATCGTAAGCCCAACCATCACCTCCTATTATCCATATACTTCTCTTTATCATTATATCTATAATTGAAGCGAGATGATGAGCTTCAAAAGAGCCATTTTTAGCTAAAATTTCTTTAACTTTATTAATTCTCTCTCTTTGTTTTTTAATATCTTCATCGGATGTTTTGTTGTAGTTATCTATAATCTCATTTACAATTTGATTTTCAAGAACATTTCCACTAAATTTATTTAATAAATCAATAGCCTCAGCTTTTTGAGTCTCTTGGCTTATTTCATATCCTAAACCAAATTCGGCATTATCTTCAAAAAGTGAATTTGACCATGCGGGACCTCTGCCGTCCTTATTTTTTGACCAAGGTGTTGTTGGTAAATTACCTCCATATATTGAAGAGCAACCTGTAGCATTTGCAACTACCATTCTATCGCCGAACAATTTTGTTAGAAGTGATAAATATGGTGTTTCGCCACAACCAGCACATGCTCCTGAGTATTTGAATAAAGATTCTTTAAATTGTAAATCTTTAATATTTTTAGGATCTAATACTTCAATACTTTCTATTTCATTAAAGAAATTTTTGCTTATTTTTTCATTTTCAATTACTTCATATTTATGTTGCATGCTTAATGCTCCAACTGGGCAAGCTAAAACACATATTGAACAACCTGTACAATCTTCTGGTGAAATTTGAATCGTATACTTTTTTTCACCTGTTTTATCTGTCATAACTTCTTTAAATTTAAAGCAAGAAGGTGCGTTTTCTATTTGTTCTTTTGTATAAGTCTTTGCTTCTAAACAAGAATGAGGACAAGCTAAAATACATTGGCCACATTCAATACATTTATTTTGATCCCAAACAGCTATCTTATCAGCAATATCACGTTTCTCATATCTGGTGGTATCCGTTGGAAATGTTCCATCTATTGACATTTCAGAAACTTTTATTTCTTCACCTTTGCCGGCAATTAATTTAGCAGTAAAGTTTTTTACAAAATCTGGTGCATTTTCAGGAATTTTATCTTCTAATTTTAGATTACTTGTTACATTTTTAGGATAATTAACTTCGTGAAGATGACTTAAAGAATCCTCAACAGCTTTTATATTATTATCAACTATTTGTTGACCTTTTTTACTATAAGTTTTTACTATAGCTTCCTTAATTTCTTTTATTGCTTCGTCTGAATCAATAATGTCAGCTAACTTAAAGAAACATGTTTGCATTATTGTATTTATTCTTGAACCCATATTTGCTTTTTCAGCAACTTCATAGGCATCTATTACATATAATTTTATGTCTTTATCAATCATTATTTCTTGAACAACTTTAGGCAACTGATCCCAAACTTCATCTTTTGAATAATGTGTATTTAAAAGTAATGTTCCGCCATCTTTTATCCTACCTAAAATATCCAATTTAAATAAAAAATTAAACTGGTGACAGCCTATAAAATCGGCCTTCTGAACAAGATAAGTAGAATCTATTTTCTTTTTACCAAATCTTAAATGTGATTCTGTGACAGATCCAGATTTTTTAGAATCATAAACAAAATATGCTTGACCATAATACTCATCTCTATCGCAAATAATTTTTATAGTATTTTTATTTGCCCCAACTGTACCATCACTTCCAAGACCAAAAAATATAGCTTCTTTAACTTCATCGTGTTTTATAACAAAATCATTGCTATAATCTATGTTTGTGTGTGTAACATCGTCAATTATTCCAACTGTAAAATGATTTTTTGGTTCATCTTTTTTTAACTCATTAAAAATACCATTAACCATTGCAGGTGTGAATTCTTTTGAAGATAAACCATATCTACCTCCAATAATTTTTATATTGTTTCTATCATATTCATTTAAAGCAGAAACAACATCTAAATATAATGGTTCGCCAAGACTACCAGGTTCTTTTGTTCTATCTAAAACAGCTATTTTTTTGACTGTTTGTGGTACAACATTAATAAAATCTTTAGCAAAAAATGGTCTATATAATCTTACTTGTAACACACCTATTTTTTCGCCTTTTAAAGCGTCTATTGTTTCTTTTACAGCTTGTACACCAGATCCTATTATAACTATAATTCTTTCAGCGTCAGGAGCACCATAGTATTCAAATAAATTATACTTTCTACCTGTTAAATCTCCAAATTTTTTAAAACAATCTTTTACTATTTCTGGAACTGCATTATAATATTTATTCGAAGCTTCTCTACCTTGAAAATATACATCTGGATTCTGAGAAGAGCCTCTCATGAATGGTTCTTCTGGATTTAAAGCTCTTTTTCTATGGTTAATTATTGCTTCTTCATCTATTAAAGATAGTATTGTTTCATCATCAGTTAGTTCTATTTTATTAATTTCATGAGATGTCCTAAAACCATCAAAAAAGTTTATAAAAGGAATTCGGGATTTTATTGTGGCTAAATGAGCTATTAATGCCATATCATGAGCTTCTTGGACTGAACCACTTGAAAGCATAGCAAAGCCACACTGTCTAACTGACATAACATCTTGATGATCGCCAAAAATTGAAAGACCTTGAGCAGCTATACTTCTTGCAGCTATATGCATAACACAAGGGGTAAGCTCTCCAGCTATTTTATACATATTTGGAATCATTAACAATAAACCTTGAGAACAAGTAAAAGTAGAAGCTAAACTTCCTGTTTGTAAAGCTCCATGCATTGCTCCTACAGCTCCAGCCTCGCTCTGCATTTCTGTTACTGTTGGCTTTAAACCAAAAATATTTCTATCACCTTTGGAACAAAATTGATCAGCTAATTCGCCCATTGGTGAAGATGGTGTTATTGGGTATATTGTAAATACATCTGACATTTTATAAGCTATTCTGGCAACTGCTTCATTGCCATCTATAGGTAATTTTTCAACTTCTTTTGACATAATATTCTATAGTTTTTACATTCTATCTACAAATTTTATAAAACAATTTATATATAATTGCAAGGGATAGATTTAGATAATAAGTTATTTTTTGACAATTTTTATATTTTTTCTATTCTACTTATTGGTAAGACAATGCTTTAATACCATTTACTTATGCTGTTGTATATTAATTTATTCTATCCTTCAGTCTATTTGTATGGTCTTTTAGCAGATGATACCATATTTGCAATAAATCTAAATTACATATTAAATTTAAATTATTTTTTGCAACTACGCTACTAATTTAAATCCTACCACTGGAGAAAAATACATCATTATTCTTATGTATATACATATTTTTTAAGGCTTCTCTAGCCTCTCCAAGATAACCGCGAGGATCAAATTTATCTGGATTATTTGCTAAAAACTCTCTTATTTTTGCAGTCATCCAAAGTCTTCCATCTGAATCAACATTTATTTTACAAACAGACAATTTTGCTGCCTTACTCAATTGATCTTCTGGAACTCCAAAAGCCTTTTCAAGATTACCACCATACTTATTTATAATAGAAACAGCTTCTTGTGGAACAGAAGAAGCACCATGCAGAACTATTGGGAAATTAGGCAACCTTTTTGAAATTTCTTCTAATATATCAAATCTTAAAGGTGGTATATCCTCTTCTTTTTCAACTTTAAACTTATATGCACCATGAGAAGTACCTATCGATATAGCTAAAGAATCTACACCAGTTTTACTTACAAAATCTTCAACTTCTTCAGGTTTTGTATAATGTGATTTTTCAGAAGATACATCATCTTCTATACCAGCTAGAACACCTAACTCACCTTCTACTGTAACATTATACTTATGTGCAAAATCAACTACTTTTTTTGTTAGATCTATATTTTCTTCATATTTTAAATGTGAACCATCAATCATTACAGATGAAAAACCAGATTCTATACAACTTTTACATATATCAAAATCAGCTCCATGATCCAGATGTAAGGCTATCTGTATTTCTTTAAGCTTCAACTCCAAAGCTTTTCTTTTCATCATATTTATGGCACCTTTTGCCATCTCCATTAATATGTCATTGTCGGCGTATTTTCTAGCCCCTGCTGAAACCTGTAAAATAACTGGTGATTGTGTTTCTAAACAAGCAAGTATTATTGCTTGTAATTGTTCCATATTATTGAAATTATATGCTGGAACAGCATATCCTTTCTTATATGCGTCCAATAACATTTCTTTTGTATTTACAAATCCAAAGTCCTTATATTTTTTCATGAGTAATCCTCTAAAATTTAAATAATAAAATTAAAAAACCAATTACTATTCTATAGAAACCAAAATTTTTTAAGCTATGCTTTTTTAAAAATTCAATCATTTTTTTTACTAAAAATAAAGCCCACATAATATTTAAAATAAAAAAAATAAAAATCATCAAATAATTATCAATAACATTGAAATTTTTATAAATATCAAAAACAGAACCTGCAAAACTAACTGGAATAGACATAAAAAATGAGAAATCTACTGATAAATCATTTGATAAACCATAATAAATAGCCCCACATATTGTTGATGCCGATCGTGAAATTCCAGGTAGTAAAGATATAGCTTGAAATACACCAATTTTATACATTATATTTTTTGGTATTGAATATAAGTTACAGAGTATTTTATTTTCTTTATTAAAGTGTTTATCAATATATATCATAATTATACCAAATAATATTAAAAAAATAGCTATAGTTTTAACATTAAAAAAGTATTTCTTTATCATTTTATGAAAAATAAATCCAAAAATAATTGTTGGCAACGTAGCTATAATAATATTATAACAAAAAAATCTAATTTCTTTTTTTTTGAAAAAATTTACAATAATATCAATAACATACTCATAAAAATAATATATTAATGATATAATAATTGCCATTTGAGATATAGCCATAATTAAATTGATATTACTTTTTATCTTTATTAATTTGTTAAATATTATAAAATGTGCAGTTGAGGATATTGGCAAAAATTCAACAATAGTATTTAATAACATTAAAATTATAGTCTTCATAAAATCAATAATATCTACTTGCATAAGTCTTTCATTCTTTTATATGCTCTTGCCAAACCATTTGTAGAATATGTATCAATTGTGTATTTCCCATCAATGGTTTCACTTCTAACTTTTATGTCTTTATTTGCGTTTATTAATCTATATATCATTACTCTATCTTCATCTTCTGTTTTATTCCAAGCTTTGTTATCTTTAGTAATCATTCTTGTTTGTTTGTTATCTATATCTAAATAGATAAAACTGTTTTTTTTATATATAAATCCGGAATCAACGCTTACCTGTTCAATTTCTCTAGTTGCAAATCTTGCTATCATTATATAAGGTTTTCTTTCTCCTTTATAATTACCTTTTGTTTCTTTTGCAAAACTTGCTATATAACATTTTTTTTCAGATCCTATTTCTTCTATATAGTAAACAATCCAATCATAATATCTGCCATCAACTGTTACTTTAGACATGTCAACATCAGAACTAATATTATTATTTGCTATTAAATATGAATTATAAAATAAAAATGGGATTAATAATAACAATTTAAACATAATCAGCTTGTTTTTTAAAAATATTTCACTATCATATAGAATATATTTATTTTTTATTTTTTCAAATTTCTTAAGGTAATTAAAAATGGCAGCAAAGACAGCTAAAAAAAAGAGGCCAGCTATTTTGTTTAAGTTGGTAAGTACAGCAGGTACTGGTTATTATTATACAGCTAGAAGAAATCCTAAAAAAAGACCAGAAAAGATGGAATTTAATAAGTATGATCCTGTAATAAGAAAACATGTTCCTTTTAAAGAAGCTAAATTAAGTTAAATGTTCAGATTTTTATTGGTTATAATTTCTGTGACTACATTGCAGTCCTGTTCAATTATAATACATAGACAGACAACCAATAAGTTAGAATATGGATTGGCTAAAGAAGAGGTAGTGAAAATTATTGGTTCAGCACCATCAGAAAAGAAATATTTTGGAAATAAAGAGGTAATGGTATATTACCTTCACTCTTCTGTTTTTGATCTTATTTTTTCAAATAAATTTCCTTATATTGGGTTTTATCCTTTTAATATAACAGGAGATGAGTTTTGGATCGTATTAAAAAACGGTATAGTTGTGTCTTTTGGCTATGCTAAAAATTATGGTTATTCGTTTAATAATTTAAAAGAGTAAATTTTTTGGTATTTTACTGAGATAAATAGAATCTGTCATAATTATGGATATTGTTTTATAATATTTAATTTGTTTAATTATATATTTATATATACCCATTGCCAATTACAAAAACTATGCTACAATATCACTAATAGAATTATTACATAAGTGTTTACTACAAACGAAATCAGGAATAAATACCTTAAATTTTTTGAGGATAAAGGCTGTAGAAAAGTAAAATCATCGAGTTTAGTGCCAAACGATCCTACTTTATTATTCACAAATGCAGGAATGGTACAATTCAAAAACTACCTTAAAGGTACTGAAAAACCGAAATTTACTAAAGCTGTTTCAGTCCAAAAATGTATAAGAGCTGGCGGTAAACATAATGATTTAGATAACGTAGGTTATACAGCTAGACATCACACTTTTTTTGAAATGTTAGGTAATTTTTCTTTTGGAGATTATTTTAAAAGAGAAGCTATAGAATGGGCCTGGGAATTTTTAACGAATGAATTACTTATACCACAAGAAAAATTGTTAGCTACAGTTTATTACAATGATGAAGAGGCTTATAAAATATGGAGACATGTTATAGGACTAGATGAAGAAAGAATAATAAAAATACCTAATAAAAACAATTTTTGGGAAATGGGAAATACAGGTCCATGTGGTCCGTGCTCCGAAATATTTTATGATCATGGATCAAGTATTTCTGGTGGAAAACCTGGAACTAAAGACGAAGATGGAGATAGATATATAGAAATTTGGAACATTGTATTTACACAATTTAATCGAAATAATAAAGGTGATCTTGAGGAATTACCTAGTAAAAATATAGATACTGGTATGGGTCTTGAGAGAATAGCAGCTGTTCTACAAGGTGTACATAATAATTTTGAAACCGATATTTTTAAAAAACTTATAAAAAATTCTGAAAATATTATAGGTATTGGTGATATTTTTGCACATAGAATTATTGCTGATCATTTAAGAAGCTCTAGTTTTTTGATATGTGATGATATTTTCCCTTCGAACGAAGGTAGGGGGTATGTATTAAGAAGAATAATGAGAAGAGCTATGCTACAAATTCACAAACTTGGTGTTAAAAAAGCTTCTATGTACAAATTAGTTCCATGTTTAGTTGATACTATGAGTGACGCATATCCTGAATTATCTGAAAATGAAAAAATAATTATGGAAACTTTAGAGAATGAAGAAAATAAATTTAAATCAACTTTAGATAATGGTATAAAAATTCTTGAAGAAAAGGTAAAAAATTTAGATTCTAACACAATGAGTGGTTATGATGCTTTTGAATTATATGATACCTATGGTTTTCCTTTAGATTTGACAGAAATGCTTTTACAAGAAAAAAATATTAATGTAGATATTAAAGAATTTGACGAAGAAATGAATAAACAAAAAAATAAAGCAAGAAGTAATTGGGTCGGTTCTGGTGATAAATATGTAAATAATTTATACTTAAAATTAGAGCAAAAAACTAATTTTGTAGGTTATGAAAAGAATCATACTTCAGCTAGAATAATAAATATCATTAAAGATGGGAAATTTGTTGATAATGCAACAATAGGAGAAAATATAGAGATTATAACAGATGTAAGTTGTTTTTATGGCGAAAAAGGTGGGCAGGTTGGTGATTCAGGGTTATTCATTTTGACAAAAGATGATGGTACAATACCTTTGCCATTTTCTGTTATTGAGATAAGTGATACACAGATTTTTAATGATACTATAATACATAAAGGAAAAATTGAAATTGGTAGCTTTAAAATTGGAGATAGAGTTAATATGTCAATAAATTTGGACAAAAGAGCTAAAATTTCAGCCAACCATTCTGCAACTCATTTGTTACATTTTGCATTAAAAATTCTTCTAGGCAACTCAGTCAACCAAAAAGGTTCTTTTGTAAATGAAAATGGTTTAAGACTTGATGTATCGTATAATGGAAAAATTGAAAAAGAGATTCTGAATAAAGTTGAGGAAATTGTTAATGATATAATCATAAAAAACACAAAAGTCACAACCGAATTAATGCCAATAGAAGAAGCAAAAAAATCTGGAGCAATAGCTTTATTCAATGAAAAATATGAAAACTTTGTGAGAGTTGTTTCTATGGGAGAATATAAAATAAAAACAAATAAAAATTTTAATAACAATTTGAACAAATCAAATTATACAATACAAGAAATTACTAATGAGTTGAATAATTTTGAAAATAAGACAGGTATATTATGTTCAAAAGAATTATGTGGTGGTACACACGTAAAAAATACGGGAGATATAGGTTTTTTCAAGATAATAAAAGAGGAATCTATAGCTTCTGGAATAAGGAGAATAGAAGCTTGTACGGGTTTGAAAGCATTGGATTTTATTAGATGTAATTTATCAATAGTTGATGAATTAAGCAATATATTTAAGATTTCTAAAGAAAATATAGTAGATAAAGTTAATTATTTAATCTTGGAAAATAAAGAATTGAAAAAAATAAATTCTGATCTTAAAAAAAATACTCTGAGTAATATTGAATTCAATAAAATGGAAAAAAACGGTATAAACATATTAAACAAAAACTTTGATAACGTTGATCCTCAAGATATAAAAGGAATTGTTGTAAATTTAAAAAATACAAAGTATAAAAATAATACTATTATTTGCGCTTCTTGTAACAATAAGAATAAAAAAATATGTATGGTAGCAGTTAGTAATGATATAACTGAAAAATACAATGCAACTGAAATATTAAAAAATCTTGGCGTTCATGGAGGTGGTGCTAATGGTTTTGCCATGGGTAGCTTTGAAGGAATATTAAATTTTAATAAGGTTATATAATGAATGTAATAAAAATAAAATCATATACATTTTCTATAATTTTTAGTATGTTTACATTGTTTGTATATAGCAGAATGTTTATTGTATCATTATTTAATTCAAATTTATCCATATGCCCTAAGATTTTGTCTTTGTTGTTAGTTTATTCACTATTGTTTCTGTTCCATTCAATTATATTTACAAAAAAAACATACAAAATATTCTTATATATATTCTGTTTTTTAAATAGTTTATCCATGTATTTTATGGATACATATCATGTAATGATAAATAAAGATACTATAATAAATCTAATTGAAACAAATATAAATGAAGTACAAGGTTTTATTAATTTTAGATTATTTTTATATTTAATTATTTTTTGCGTATTAATATTAATTTTTATTATAAAATTCGTAAATATTAATTTTTTAGATTTTAAAAAAGAAATTAAATATAAAATATATTCAATTATTGTGTTTTTATTTTCCTCAACATTAATTTTATTGGATAAAAATTATCTTTATGAAATAAGAGAAAATAAAATTTTAGTAAATTACGTGGTCCCAATTAACTATATAAGAAATTTACATAGAGTTATGAGAATGAAACTACAACAAAAGTTTTCAAAATTTGTAAAAATTACCGATGATTTTATAGGAACAAGTAATATTATAAGTAATAAAAAGAATTTGATAGTCATAGTTGTTGGTGAATCTGTAAGGGCTAAAAATTGGGCATTAAATGGTTATAAAAAAAATACAACTGAATTCTTAGATAAATATAAAAATGATATAGTAAATTTTAGTAATGTTGAATCATGTGGTAGTTCAACTTTTATTAGTGTTCCATGTATTTTTTCGCATCTGAGTAGAAGTAATTTTTCTGTAAATGAAGCATTAAATACTGAAAATTTGTTGGATATACTTTCTAATTTTGGTTTTGATATTTTTTGGTTAAGTAATAATGGAGGTTGCAAAGGAGTATGTAATAGAATAAATTCGGAATATTCATCAGATGGTGGCTATGATGATAAAATTTTTGAAAGAGCAAAGGTATTGATAAAGGAAGACAATTATAAAAATATACTCATAGTGCTTCATCAAAGTGGTAGTCATGGCCCATTGTATTATGAACAATATCCAAAAGGATACAATAAATATAGGCCAAATTGTAGAGCCGATATAAAAGATTGTTCAATTGAAGAAGTTATAAATTCCTATGATAATTCTATATTTTATACATCTTATTTGCTTTCCAATATGATTGATTTTTTAAAGAAGCAAAAGCAGTATGATAATATATTATTTTTGTATGTTTCTGATCATGGTGAATCATTTGGTGAAAAAAATATGTTTATGCATGCTGCACCGTATATTATTTCCAAAAATGAACAATGGAAAGTTCCAATGTTTATGTGGATTAAAGGTTATTCGATTAATAGTTCTTGTATTAATAAAAAGGTTAATGAAAAATTGTCACATGATAATGTATTCCATTCAATATTGGGTTTGCTTGATATAGAGGGAAAGTATTATAATAGTGATTTAGATTTGTTTAATGGGTGCAAACTGTCAAATTAAAGATATTGAAATGAGAAATATATCAGAATAATGTAATTATTATTTTTATAAGTATACGATATAATTTAACCAAGATTAATAATGATTTGCCAGATCAACGACTATTATTTATTGTAAAAATGCAAGAAATAACTTATAAAATTAGACCTGTAAATTCATTACAGGGAGAGAAAAGAATTAAATAGAAATAAAAACAGTTTTATTGCTGGAAACAATAAAGAAGATATTATATAATATTTAATGTTTATTTTTATAAAAAAAAATATTATATTGATTTAAAAAACAAATTTATTATGATAGTATCCATAATTGCAGCAATAGGAAAAAATGGACAATTAGGCATAGATAACAAAATTCCTTGGACATTAAAAGAAGATATGCAAAATTTCAAAAATTTAACTTTAAATCATCATATTTTAATGGGTAGAAGAACATTTGAATCAATAGGTGGAAAACCACTAAAAAATAGAATAAATTTACTAGTAACAAGAAATAAAAATATAGACCCAAAAGGCTGTGAAGCCTTTGATTGTTCTTATAAAGCTATGGATTTTGCGAAGTCAAATAAAGAAAAAGAAATATTTATAATAGGTGGAACAACAATATATAAATTCTTTTTAGATAATAATTTAGCTGATAAAATGTATATAACAGAAACAACATATGATGGAAATGCTGATGCTTTTTTTCCTAATTTTAATAAAAGCGAATGGAAAATAGTAGAAACAAAGGATTTTAAAAAAAATAATAAAGATACATGCAGTGGTCGGCTTATAGTTTACGAAAAAATATAATTATTTCCCTATACAAAATTTACTAAATATATTATCAAGTATATCATTAGTATTTATTTCTCCTATAATTTTACAAATACAATTTGAAGCAAGTCTAATATTTTCTGATATAATTTCTATAGGTATATTTTCATAATTATGAATTACGTCATTTAAGTATTTTAAGGAATTTTTTAATTCTATTCTATATCTCTCATGTGTTATTCCAGTATCTATGTATGGTAAAAAATGCTTTTCAACATATGTATTTATATATTTTAAAACATAGTCAGTATTTGTTCCATATTTTAACGACATTTTTACTATATTTGGATATATTTTAAGTATATTATTAAATTGTTCGTCATTTTTTAACATATCTGATTTATTCAATAATATTATCGTATTATCTAATATTATATCCTTAATATAATCGTTAATTAATATATTGTCAGGTTCAAGTATAAGTATCCTAAAATCCGCATTTTTAGCGTTTGTTATTGCTCTTCTGACTCCTTCTGATTCTATTACATCGTCAGTTTCTCTTATTCCAGCGGTGTCTGAAAAAGTTGTAGGTATTCCAGCTATGTCAACAGAAACCTGAATAATATCTCTTGTTGTTCCAGCTATGTTAGAGACTATAGCTATATCTTTTTTAGCTATAAAGTTGAGAAATGTTGATTTACCAACATTTGGATT
>CALXRO010000030.1 GCA_944390875.1 uncultured Rickettsiales bacterium | reverse complement strand
AAAGAAAAATCGAGAAAATTGTCAAGAATATAAATCCTGAATCTAATAGACAAATAGAAAAGTATATGGAAGTATTTTTTAATAATATTAATGATACAATTTTATATTCAAGGTTAGATGATACTATAAATAGTTTTACACTGTCAAAAATTAATGATAATAATTATTTCTTATTAAGTTTAATTGATGATTCATATTATAATCCTACTATAAAAGATAATAAGAATAATAATATGGGCTTATGGATAAAATACTCAATAAATAAATCTGAAATAAAAGATGACGATGATAAAAATAAAACTTATATATCATCAAGCCTGGCATTAGGTTATGATGTACTAAAAAACAAAGATTATGTTTTTGGAATAGGTTTAATAGCATCAATTGGTGATGAAAAATATGAAAAATCTTTTGCAACAAAAGGTATATCTACTTCAATTTATGGAAGCTTTATATTTTTAGATAATTTATTTATAAAAACAACAATAACTTATGGAATATTTAGTAATGATATATTTAATAAGTATGGTAATTACAAATATAATATTGATACATTGACTGTAAAAACTACTTTTGGTTATAGTGATGCTATCAGCAAATATATAATTATATCGCCTGAAATTAGTATTAAATATAATCTTATTAATAGATATAATTATACTGATAGTATAGGACGTAGAATATCAAGTTCAACAATAAGTAAAATTAATCCAGAAATTGGAATTAATGCAATGGTACCTATTGAATTTTTAAAAGTTAATTTGTCAACAAAACTTACATTCATGACAAAAAGTATAGCTTATAATGGTCAAAAACAAGTAAGTATTGATTACTATGGTAACACAACAAGTGTAATAAACATAAAAAAAGATGATGAGGAACTATTAAAAGCTCAGATACAGCTAGATTGGAGACCTGTTAATAAATTAGAATTTTCATTAGGTTTAGATAAATCATTTTCAAAAAGTATAAGTAGCTATGGTGCATACTTTAAATTATCATTTAATTTTTAATACGATAAATTAAATTTAATAATTTTGTGTTATTACGCCTTCTTATTTAGTAAAACTGTTGTTCTATTAACCTTTAATAAACCTTTTTGGCATGAACGCCAAAGAACAACATCTATATAACCCACTTTCTCACATGTTTCATTACATAACTTATTAAACATCATATCACAAAATCTCTTTACTTCAGGTAATAATTTTGAATTATTTACTTTATCTACAAAATTTTCATTTCCATATAAAGCAACACCTAGTCTTTGTATCCATATATCATATTTTACAAAATTTAAACCAAGATTTCTTGCTAGATGATATTTAGTTATATTTCCTATATGGGGTAAACTACCGAGAAAATCAACCTTTTCGTCAATATTTTCTAATTTATAAAATTTTTCTTGATAAATTTTTCTATTATCCCATATATTTTTTATTGCCTTAACTTTCATTTTGTTGCCATATATCTTAGATAAGTCTTCTTCAGTAAAATTAGAATTATTATCTTCTATAAATGATATAATTTTATTACACATTGCTTTCGCATAATCTTGTTTAAAACCAGCAACACAAACAACATAAAAACACTCAAAAGCAAAATCTTCTGGACTGAATATAGGTTGATTATTTAATATATCCCTAATTTCTCTAAAACTTCTTCTATCAGAATCAAGGCCCAGCTCAATTAGTTTTAATTGTAAATAATTGAATATAACACTGTTAATTTCAGTTATTATTTCCATTACTCAATCGTTGTTATAAATTCATCTATTTCAGCAGACTTGCGACATATTATAAAATTTGGATCATCAGCTATTCTATGTTTCTTGAGTTTTCTATTTTCATTTACTGCAAAATTAAGAAAATAATCAGCAGTATGATTTTTGTAAACCATAAAATCAGACATGCCATCGCCTATCATCATTATTTTCTCATCTGGTTGTATTATATTTACATTTCTCAAGAATTTTATAACATTTTCCTTTCCATTATCATTTGCCATAGGATTAGTTTCATCAAAACCTATAACAAAACCATTTTTATCAGTTTCGTGTTTATTAGCAAAATATATTTCTATATCATACTTTTTCATTATATCTTTCATAATGATTTTAAAACCATTACCTACAACTATTATTTTTTTATTCAATTCTTTAGCTTTATTAACTATTTTTAATATGTCTGGTGACACCTTATCTTTCAGGATCTCCGCAACTTTTAAAAGATGTTCTTCTTTTAAGGCTTGTTTAACTATTTCTATTTTCATTTTAAAATTATCTTTAAAAGATATTTCACTTTTCATACACAAATCAGATAAGACATTTAGTTTTCCATATATTTCTTTTCTTCTTGCATAATCTTTTAAAGCAATTTCTATCATCATATTCACTGATTCGCCATCAACGAATGTAGAATCAAAATCAATTACAAATATATCTATCTTCATAATAACTTAAAATTCCCTTTTGTTTTTAAAAGCTACACCAAGAGTACCATCATCAAGATAGTTTAATTCACTACCCATAGGCACGCCGAGCGCAGGTTGCGTCACTTTTAAATCAAATTCCTCCAAATGACTAGCTATGTAAAATGCAGTTGTCTGCCCATCCATAGTAGGATTTGTTGCAATTATGACTTCGCCAACGTTATCATTTTTAATTCTATAAATCAATTTATCTAATTTCAATACCTCAATCCCCCTACCCTCAATAGCCGATAAAGTACCGTCCAATATATGATAAACACCATTATATATATTTAAATTTTCTATAGCCCATAAATCAGCTACATTTTCAACAACGCAAATAATTTTTTTATCTCTTTTTATATCCGAACATACATCACATAAATTTTCCGTAGAAAAATTACCACAAACATCACATTTTTTTATTTTTTTATATGCTTCATCTAGTGCTAATACTAATGGTTTTATAAACTCTTCTTTGTTTTGTAGTATATTTATTGTTAAACGTTTTGCATTTTTTTGTCCAATAGATGGCAATCTTTGTAAAGCTTCCACTAAGTTACTTATTATATAATTTTTATTCATAGCTTTTTATTTATTTGTGGTTCTCTAATATATAAAGGAGTAAGATTTTCATTCTCAAAAATACCATTGTTATATTTTAAATAATTTAAATTAATCACATCATCTTTTTTAGAATCACATTTAAATATATTATAGACTTTTAATAAATCCATAACTTTTTCTGAATTTGTCAATAATATTTCATTTTTATTAGGTTCAAACATTTCTGTTTTAGTATAAAAATAATTTTTATTTTTATCTGAGATATAAAAACCATTAAAACCAGCATCTAGTACTATATAATCATATTTTTTTTTATATGATAAAATTTCAAATAAATTATTTTTTATTATTTTTATTTTTGGTATGACACAAGCTATCGCTTTAGCAATACAAACAGAAATTTTTAATCCCATAAAACTACCTGGACCATTTACAATAGAAATACAATCTAAATCTTTATATTCAAAATGATTTTTTGATAGTATATTTTCAATATCTATCGTTAAAATTTCAGCTTGTTTATTATTATCAACTTTTTTATAGCTGATAAGCTTATTTTCTTCTTGTAAAAAAATACTTGCATCCTTATCTGCAGTATCTATTGTTAATATTTTCATATTGACTATTTTAAATAAAAAGTTTTATACTTAGTTAGGTATTTGATTATTTTCTTTTTTAGAAAAAAATATTCAAGTATTTTATTTTTTTATTGTCAAATAAGAATTGAAAAATGGAAGAGATATTGCATCCATCTCTTAGAAGAACTATAGTTTTGATTGGGATGATGGGAGCCGGAAAAACAACAACAGGCTTCGGATTAGCTCAGAAGTTAGGACTAAAATTCATAGATTCTGACAGAGAAATAGAAAAGGCAGAAAACTTAACAACATCCGAAATTTTTGAACAAAAAGGCGAAGATTATTTTAAAGAAATTGAAAAAGTGGCCATAAAAAAAATATTAAAAACAACAAAGCCTCAGGTATTATCTATAGGTGGTAATGCTTTTGATGATACAGAAGTCAGACAAATAATAAAAGAAAAAGCTATATCTGTTTTTTTAGATGTAGATCTTGATGTTCTCATAAAAAGAGTAGAAAGAAGAAATAGTAGACCAGCACTTGAAGGAAAAGATAAAGCAAGTATCATGACTGACATGTACAAAATGAAACATGATGTATATAGTACTGCTGATATAGTAGTTAATACCACATATTTAACTAAAGATATTACAATAAATGTTATAATGCAATTGATAAGTGATTATATAAATAATTATGATGATACAAATAAATGATTAAAGATAAAATATTTTGGCTTATTAAATATATTACCATATACTCAATATTTATTGTCTTGACTTTATTGACTAAAGTACCTGGAAAAATTTTTAATTTTGTAAGATTATTTCCTAATTTTAATATAATTTTTATTTTTTTAATTATATTTTGGGTAGATAACAAGCATGAATATATCAATATAAATATAACAATAAATCAAAATAATTTTTTTATATTTGGACTTATAATTGATACTATTTCTCATTTACCTTTAGGTTTATCAAGTTTATCTTTACTAGTCTCAAACAAAATAACTCAACAATTTAGATCATATTTTTTAGATGATGACAACTTATTTTATTTTATAAGAGATCTAGGTATATTTTTATTTTTTTATTTATTAATTGCTTGGTTTTTAATTTCATTTTATCAAAATAATTTTTATCCTATAAACACAATATTTACCGCTTGGTTAATGGACGTACTTGCTGGTTATTTTATGTATTTTTTATATAACAAACTAAAAAATAATGTCTAGTCTGTTAGAAGAACATGCTAAAGGTTTAGTTTTTATAAGAAGAGTTTTAATATCTCTTATTCCATTGTTGTTTTTAACCATAATTATAATATATAGATTGTTTTTTCTACAAATATTAAATTTTGATGAACTTAAAAACAAATCCGAAAATAATAGAATAAAAATTGAGGTAATACCACCAATACGTGGGAATATATTAGATAGAAATAACAATAAAATAACAAATAATAGAAATAGTTATGAATTAGTACTATATAAAAATAAGAAAAAGACAAATACAATAACAAATTTAATAGAGATACTAGATCTAAATGATGACAAGCAACGAAAAATAAATAAACAACTTAAAAATAATAGAGAAAAAAAAGTTGTATCTATTATGAATAATTTAACTTGGGAAGAGTTAACAAAAATTTCATTAAATTCATATAAACTTGAAAATCTTAGAATAGAAGAAGGATATGTTAGAGAATATCTATATGCTAATGAATTTGCACATATTACTGGTTATGTTGCAACACCAAACGATTTTGAAATCAAAAAATTATCAAAAAAAATCAAAAAAAATATTCTAATGCATCCATATTATAAAATAGGTAAAAATGGTTTAGAATCGTATTTTAATTCAAAATTAACTGGAAAATCCGGATATAAAAAAATAGAAGTTAATGCTTACAATATACCAATAAAAGATATAGAAAAAAATGATCCTGAAAAAGGAAATGATTTAAAATTAACTATAGATTTAAGATTACAAAAATTTATATATGATAGAGTTTCTGATATGACAGCAGCAATAGTAGTCATGAATGTAGAAACTGGTGAAATAATAGCCTTAGTTTCAACACCATCTTTTGATGTTAATAATTTTGTAGATGGAATTTCAAATAAAGAATGGATAGAACTTGTAAACAATGATAAAAAACCTTTATATAATAAGACAATAAGTGCCCTATATGCAATGGGTTCAACTTTCAAACCAGTTGTAGCAATTGCTGCTCTAGAAAATGGCTGGGATGAAAACAAAAAAATTGATTGTAAAGGCTCAATGAAAATATCAAAAAAACTCAATTTTAGGTGTTGGAAAAAGATTGGACATGGAAAAATAAATATAGTACAAGCTATAGAAAGATCTTGTAACATTTTTTTTGCTAATCTTGGTTTATTCGCTGGAGTAAATAATATATACAATGTGGCAAAAGAGCTCGGTATAGGCGAATTTTTTGATATAAATTTACCAGAATATAATAATGGTATTTTACCAAATCCTACTTGGAAAAAAGAATATCATAATGATGTTTGGACAAAAGGAGATACTATAAATATGTCAATAGGACAAGGATACATTCTAGCAAATCCGCTTCAGTTAGCTACAATGATTGCGAGAATTGTAAATAATGGTTATCCAATAAAACCATTTCTTGTTTATGATAGTAATTTAAGGGATTACAACATGAGTTTATATAATAACGAGCCAATGTTTAAAGAAAAAAACATAAAAATAGTTAAAAAAGGTATGTTTGAAGTTATAAATGGCAATTATGGAACAGCCTCAAAATTAAGAACAAAAAGTAATTCACAAATATCTGGAAAAACAGGCACAGCACAGGTTATATCACTTGAGGCAAAAGAAAAAATGGAAAAACAATTAAAAGAAGGTGAAAAATTAGATGAAAAATATCAAAATCATGGTATATTTGTTGGATTTGCACCTTATGAAAAACCAAAATATGCAATATCTGTAGTTATTGAACATGGCGGCAGTGGTAGTATGTCTGCAGCACCAGTTGCTGTGGATATACTCAGATTTATGATTGATAATAATATATAGAAATGATTTATAGTCTTATAGGTTTAATGGGAGCAGGCAAAACAACTTTTGGCTTTGAATTGTCAAGATATCTCAATTACAATTTTATTGATACTGATAGATATATAGAAGAAAATGAAAATAATACAATAAGCCATATATTTGATAAATATGGTGAAAATTATTTTAGAGAGCTTGAAAAATATTATCTTGATAAAATCATTGATGATAATATTAATAAAAATCTGGTTTTGGCTACTGGTGGAGGCATTGTTATTAATAATAAAAATAGAGAAAAGTTAAGAAATTTTACAAAAGTTATTTTTCTTAA
>CALXRO010000029.1 GCA_944390875.1 uncultured Rickettsiales bacterium | reverse complement strand
TTTTTGTTATTATCATTTTTACCTATATCAATTATAGGTGATAAATTTAAATTTAGGCCAATGTTAGCCATATCCTTAGCAGTATCTTTTGCATATTCAAATATTTTTTCTTTCGCTTCTTCAGGATTTTTTTTGTATAATTCACCAAAGTATTTTAGATTTTCATATTTTTTATCGTATATATCTTCAAGTCTTGATATTTTACCACCTTCTTGATCTATCATAAAAAATATATTACTTCTTCTTAATGTTTTTTTAATATCTTTTATTAGTCTTTTTGTTTGAGTTTTATTATATAAATTATTTGAAAAAAATATAAAACCAAAAGGATTTATTTTTGTTATATATTCTTTTTCTTCTTCTGTTAACCTACCGCCAGATAGTGTAATTATCAATGGTGCTATCTCATTATATTTATTTTTTTCAAAATATATTTTTTCAAATATTGTAATAAAAAATGAGAATATTGAGAATAAAACTAATACTGCAATACACTTTTTTAAGAAATCCATATTATAGCTATTTTTTTTGAAACTAATTTAATGTTATATTTTTGATTTTTTTGTTCAATGGTATAAATATATATTTTGTACCTTGAAAAAAACAAAAAAGTAGTATAATAAATGGAAAATAAGGATATTTTTATTTAAATTATGGTAGCCAAAGTTAAAACCTTTACATTTATTGGAACAGACACAATAGATGTCGAAGTGGAAGTTAAATTATCTTCTGGTATAGTAGCTTTCAATATAGTTGGTTTGCCTGATAAGGCTGTTAATGAGGCTAAGGAAAGAATAAGAGCTAGTATAAATTCAATGGGTTTAAGTTTTCCTGCTAAAAGATTGACTATAAATTTATCTCCTGCAGATTTAAGTAAAGAAGGAAGTTATCTTGATTTACCCATGGCTTTAGGTCTATTAATAGAAATGAATATAATAAAACAAGAATCCGTTGATAAGTATATAGTTATTGGTGAATTATCACTTGATGGCAGTATTAAAACAATAAATGGTGTATTGCCGGCAGCTATAGGCGCTGTTTCAAAAAATCTTGGCATAATTTGTCCAAAGATTTGTGCTAGAGAAGCTCTTTGGGCTAATGAAAATATAGATATAATTGCAACTGATAATATTTTAACTTTGGTGAATTATCTTAATGGCCGCTGTGATATTGAAAGACCAACTCTTAATAGAAAAATTAAAGATAGAAATTATCCTGATTTAGCTGATATTTATGGTCAAAGGCAGGCAAAAAGAGCTTTGGAAATAGCTGCTGCAGGTGGACATAATTTATTAATGATAGGTCCTCCTGGAGCTGGTAAATCAATGCTTGCACAAAGAATTGTTGGAATTTTACCAGATTTAACGAATCAAGAAATACTTGAAATAAATATTATAAATAGTATAGCTGGCAAAATAGTAAATGGGGAATTAATGTCAGATAGACCTTTTTTGGATCCACATTATTCATGTTCTGTACCTTCAATGGTTGGTGGTGGAAGTAGACCGAAACCTGGTCAAATATCACTAGCTCATAATGGTGTATTATTTATGGATGAAATGCCTGAATTTCCAAGACAAGTTTTAGATGCTTTGAGACAACCACTTGAAACTGGTAAAATTTCTATAGCTAGAGCAGCATTGGATGTTACATATCCAGCAAAATTTCAATTAATAGGAGCTATGAATCCTTGTAAATGTGGATATTTTATGGATCAACAAAAACAGTGTAAAAGAGTTCCTTTGTGCGCAGAAGAATATCAAAATAAAATATCTGGTCCAATACTTGATAGATTTGATATGTTTGTTGATGTTCCAAGAGTTGATATTTTTTCAAACAAAACGTCTATGATAAAACGTGAAAATTCGGCCACTATAAAAGAAAGAGTTGTAAAGGCTAGAAAAATACAATTAGAAAGATATGGTGAAACAAGTAATAAAATAAATGCTCAAGCAGATAATGATGATATTAAAAAATATATGAATCTAAATGAACAATGTTTAGAAGTTATGAAAAAAGCTTATGAATTATATAGTTTTTCAATGAGAAGTTATAATAAAATTATAAAAGTTGCTAGAACTATTGCTGATCTTGATTTAAGTGAAGAAATACAAGTAAATCATATTTCAGAGGCTTTAATATTTAAGAAAACAGAGTTTATGAGAAGAAAATAGAAGAAATACATTCATATGTATAAAGTATATTATTAAATTATTGTTGTTATTTATTGACTAAATAAAAAAATTAAAAAATAATATAAAACAAAATCAAAATTTTTTAAATGTCAGAAACAAAAATAGAAAGCTTTTATCCAGAAGTAGATAATAATGCAAAGCAGGGCGAAATAGAAGAAAAGATATTAAAAATATGGAACGAAAATAAAATATTTGAATTATCCGTAGAGAAGAACAATGAAGCTGATTTTGTATTTTTTGATGGCCCACCATTTGCAAATGGATTGCCACACTATGGACACTTATTAGCAGGTTTTATAAAAGATACTGTTGCCAGATATCAAACAATGAAAGGCAGAAAGGTTCGCAGAAGATTTGGTTGGGATTGCCATGGCTTACCTGCTGAACAAAGTGCTGAAAAAGGATTAGGAATTAACGGAAAAAATGCGATAGAAGAATATGGTATAGACAAATTCAATGAGTATTGTAAAGAAGATGTACTAAGGTATGTAAATGAATGGAAAAAATATGTAAATAGATCAGGTCGTTGGGTTGACTTTGAAAATAGTTATAAAACAATGAATCTTGACTACATGGAGTCTGTCATGTGGGTTTTTAAACAATTGTATGACAAAGGACTCTTGTATGAAGATTATCGTATAATGCCATACTCTTGGAAATTACAAACACCTTTATCAAATATGGAAACCAAAATGGACGATTCTTATAGAGAAAGAACTGATAAAGCCGTAACTGTTAAATTTAAACTTATTAATAAAGAAAAATTTATAGATAATGGCGACGTTTATATTTTAGCTTGGACAACTACTCCTTGGACTTTGCCTTCAAATTTAGCTTTAACAATAAATAAAGATGCTGATTATGTGTTGATTAAAAAAAATGAAAATTATTTTATAATAGGCAAAAATGTTATAAATAAATACAAAAAAGAACTTTTTAATGAAAACGAAGAAAAGTTTGATATTATTAAGGAATTTAAAGGTGATTATATTGTTGGTCTTTCATATGAACCACTTTTTGATTATTTAACAAAATTAAAAGAAGTAAAAGTTTCAAAAAATTGTTTCACAATATTACATGGCGATTTTGTAACTTTAGATGATGGTACTGGAATAGTTCATACAGCTCCTGGTTTTGGAGAAGATGATAATATAGTTTGTAAATCTATGGGAATACCAACAATTTGTCCAGTTGATGATGCAGGATGTTTTACAGATATAGTTTATGATTTTGCTGGACAGCAAGTTTTTGATGCAAATGATCCAATAATAATAAAATTAAAACAAGGAGATAAATGGTTTAAAACAGAACAATATGTTCATAATTATCCACATTGTTGGCGTACCGATACACCATTAATATATAGAGCAATGTCTTCTTGGTATGTTGATGTACCTAAAATTAGAGAAAAAATGATTAAAAATAATCAAAATATTAATTGGATTCCAGAACATGTTAAAAATGGAAGATTTGGTAAATGGCTTGAAGGTGCAAGAGAATGGTCAATAACAAGAAATAGATTTTGGGGATGTCCTATACCGGTATGGAAAAGTACTGATCCAAAATATCCAAGAATAGATGTGTATGGTTCATTAGATGAAATAGAAAGAGATTTTGGAATACGGCCAAAAGATTTACATAGACCTTTTATAGATAAATTAACAAGAAAAAATCCAGATGATCCTACTGAAAAGTCAATGATGGTTAGAGTACCAGACGTACTTGATTGTTGGTTTGAAAGTGGCTCTATGCCTTATGCTCAAAGTCATTACCCATTTGAAAATAAAGAGCATTTTGAGGAAAATTTTCCTGCAGACTTTATAACTGAAGGTGATGGTCAACTTAGAGGTTGGTTTTATTCACTTTTAGTTTTATCTACGGCATTATTTAATAAAAATCCATTTAAAAATTGTCTATCTTATGGTACTATAGTTGATGAAAGTGGTAAAAAATTATCAAAAAGACTAAGAAATTATGTTGATCCTTATGATGCTTTTGAAATCTATGGTAGTGATTCTATGCGATGGTTAATGTTAAAGTCCCCAGCTCTTAAAGGCGAAGAGGTTCGAATAAATAAAGATGGAAAAGACATGAAAGAAACTTTAAGGCTTGCTATAAAACCGATTATAAATTCCTATAATTTCTTTTGTATGTATGCTAATAGTGATAAAATAAAAGCGGAAAAATCCTTTTCTTCAAAAAATATTATGGATATTTATATATTGTCAAAATTGAAAGAAACAGTTAAAAATATAGATAAAAATATGACTAACTATAACATAGGTCAAGCTTGTAGAGATACAGAACTATTTTTTGAAATCTTAAATAATTGGTATATAAGAAGAAATAAAAATAGGTTCTGGAAATCTAAAAAAGATCAAGATAAACAAGATGCTTACAATACTTTATATACAGTTTTGACTGTAATTTCGGAAGCAATAGCACCTTTAGCTCCTTTTACGGCTGAGTATGTTTGGTTAGGATTGAATGGAGTAAATGATTAATTTTTTTAAGTATAAATTAAATAAATAATCTAATTTTCTAAATATATATTATGTATGTATTTTTTTAGAAAATAAAATATGTTGACTTACAAAAAAGTGTATTTATTATATGTACTATACTTTTGTTTTGCTAATTAAAATAGGAAAAAATATGAGAAATCTTAGAGTAAAACATACTAAAGGAGTTAATAGGACTTATAATGGAAATTTTTATATCTTTAAAGAGATTACATTATTACTATTTTTCTTCAATGGTGTATATTTTAAAAGTTGGTGTGTATTTGGGAGTAATAAATCAATAATAGAAGAACAAAAACATTTAATAGAAAGTCTTTCAAAAATAACATTAAAAGATAAAGATTCAGATAGAAAAAAAGTGATGGAGTATTTACAAATTAGTGAACATAATAAAAGTGATATAGTCACTATTTGGCTAAAGCAAAAAAAGAATAGTTTTAGTGATTATATTCTATCAAGAATTGTTGTAGATCCAGATTTACCAATATATTCTAGTAATACTATAATTGGAACAAGAAATTATGCCAATGATACTATTAATTCAATTAATAAAGCTTATGAAATTAGTAAAAAAGACTGGTTAACAAGTTATCGAGATTCTTTTTTAAATGCAGTCTTAAACTCAAAAAGTAAGAGAAGATTTGAGGATGGGGAAAAAGAGTTTTTAAAGTTTTTTAATAAAAAATACGAAGAATCCTTATTAATGCATTAGTAGATAATTTTAGACCAATGATTGATACAATATTAATGGAAAAAATTAATAATCCCGACACTCGTTGTATTTCTTTTAGCTTTATAAGAAGAATGACAGATTGTATTTATAGTAGTGATATTTCTGGATTAACTATGAATGCGCATTTTAATAAAAAAATGTCTAATGTTTTTTCCAATTCCAGTAGATTAATACGTAATCTATTTGCATTTGAGTTTATTAAGAGTTTAAATTTAATTCCAGTATCTTATATACCAAATGGTGAAAATAGACCAGAACTAAAAGGTATTTTTGAATATGAATATAATTATGATGTTAATTATGTTATTATAAGATTTAAACCAAAAGAAAGTGGAATAAATTCTGGTTTTGTTATTGATATAGTAAATAAATTAAAATCTGATGGACAGGAAGAAGTCTTAAGTAGTTTTTATGTTAAGAAATATTACGGGAGTACTAAACCAGGTTCAAAAAATATCAATGTTAGAGATAGTACAACTTTTTCTACTTCAGCTCCTATTAGTTTTCGAGCTAGTTTAACATCAATTAGTAAAAAAAGTGAATGGAAAAAACGAAAATTTGATATGAAAGAACCATTTTTATATAGCTTATTAAATTCATTAAATTTTTCACCAGAAGTAAGATTTTTTATAAACCCATATGTAATAGATGGTTTTTATATAGCAACGAAAAGTTTGTTTGATAGTGATAATACTTTTTTACCTTTATCAGAAGTTATAGTTAATTATAATAGAATCTATGATAGTCTTTTAAGTGAATCATTAAATCAACTTGATCTTATATCAAGATTCTTAAGGCTAAGGGACTTGCATAATAATAATTTTGGTTTTATTACTTATAAAAAAACAAGAGAATATAAAACATTAACAATTATTGATTTTGCTCAGCCAATTTTTATGGAATCATATTCAGTTGAATCTAATGAGATTCAAAATAGCTTTTTAAGTTTTACTTATAGTGAACAAAAGAACGAAGGGCTTAGAATATTAATTTTAAATGATGATAATTTAAATGAAGAAGAAAAGAAAATAAAAGAATTGTTTTTAAAATCAAAAAATGAAACAGTTAGGTTTTTAAATGCTTTCCAAGCACTTCAACAATTTCAAAGTAGATTAGATATTGCAAGACCTGTAGATAATGAAGAAATAGGAGAAGATGCAGATGATTTTCAATTAAGAGAAATACTTAAACAAAAATCATTAGAAATTAGATCCTTAATGCTTGAGCAAAGAGGAACAGATGATAAACCTCAAGAGGTTATGTTAAGACATCCTTTAACAAAACAACCAAGAACAAATGCAGAATTAATAGGGTTTAAATTAGGTAAAAAACCTGAGGATTATAATCCATCTGAGGGCCAATTAGATTATATTGAAGATGCTTTTGAAGACTTAGGTAATTATTGTGAAGGTATAATGAATAATTATAAAACTTTAAAGAAGTTTATTATAGATGGTTATAGTAAATATTTCGATGAGCAAGGTAATTTAAGGGTTCAATCAGCTTCAAAAGAATAAATATATATTTATATTTGTGAAAATCTAACCTTATATATTCTTATATATAAGGTTTTTTTAATGTATTTTATAAAATAATTGAAAAATAATAACTAATAAATAATAAATAACTCTATATTACACAATAAATTCAAAAATAAAAAAATAATTAAAAATATTTGACTTATAAAAAAATTTATGATATACTATTTTAGTATGTTATTTCTATAACTAATAATTTAAAACAGGAGAAACTATGTTGAAAATAATAACAAAAACAAAAGATATATACAATAATAATTGTGTGAATCAAAATATTAATGACAAAAATATTATCAATAATGGTAATAGATTGTTAATTCTTCTAACTATTATTTTTGGAATGGGATTTAATAGTGGGATGGTATATGGGAGTAGTGAACTAGAACCAATTAATATTCCTATGAAGATTGAAGAGTACTTAGTTAACTATATTCTAAAATACGATGGTTT
>CALXRO010000028.1 GCA_944390875.1 uncultured Rickettsiales bacterium | reverse complement strand
CAACAAAATTTATGTTTTGTTTTTCTTTTAAAAAATTAAGCTTTTTATATAAATCAACGATTTCCATCATCGTTAAGTTGTTATTTTTTTCTGTTTTATTAAAATATTTCATGCCCAGAGTACCTATGGAAGCACAGTTATATCCAAGTTTATCAAGTATTTGTCTCACAAATTCAACTACCGAAGTTTTTCCTTGTGTTCCAGTTATTCCTAATAGATATTCTGGAAAAATATTATTATAAAATCTTTTTAGTAAGATAATTAGCGTTTTTCGTGTATCTTTGCATCTTATTATAGTAGTTTCTTCATTGTAATTTAAATTTAATTTATGATTTTTTTCTATAACTATAGCCCTAGCACCATTCTTTATAGCTGATTCAATAAAATCCACGCCATTGTTTGTATTGCCTTTTAATGCAACAAAAATACTGTTTTTTTTAATTAGTCTTGAATCACTTTCTATTGATTCTACTAGGAAATCTGAAAAATTCTCTAAATCTAACTCTAATCCATCTAATATTTCGGATAATAACATAAAATTATACTTAATAACAATAATAGAATTATATTACATTTTTTAATGATAGTCAATGTACTGGGATTTATTTTATTAATATCTCTATACTAAATATTATTTTAGATATATTTACTATGATATATATAAATGTTGAATATTTATATTATTTATCAGATTTTATTTTAACTTTACTACTTTTTGTTTTCCTCTTATTCCAATCTTTAATTAACCAAGAAAATGCCTCTTCTATATTTTCAATTGGTCTTATATCCATATTTTCCTTAACATTATCAGGAATTTTTTCTAAGTCTTTCATATTTTCTTTAGGAATTAAAACATGTTTTATATTACCTCTCATGGCAGCCAAAAGCTTTTCCTTTAAGCCCCCTATTGGTAAAACTTTACCAGTTAATGTTATTTCACCAGTCATTGCTGTATCACTTCTAATTTTAAGACCGGACAAACTTGACATTAAAGCTGACGCTATAGCCACGCCAGCAGAAGGACCATCTTTTGGTGTAGCTCCTTCAGGCACGTGTACATGAAAATCATATTTATTAAAGACTTTTGAAGTAATATTTATATCTCCAGCTTTTGACCTGACATAACTAAATGCTGCTTCAACAGATTCTTTCATAACATCACCAAGCTTTCCAGTTATTAGAAGTTTGCCACTACCATCAAACTTTAACACTTCTAAATATAATAAATCTCCTCCAAATTCAGTATAAGCTAAACCTGTTGACACACCAATTTTATCTTCTTTATTTGCTTCATTATATGAATTTTTTTCAACTCCTAAATATTCTTTTAAACTTTCCTTATCAACTTTAATAGCTTTTAATTCTGGATTTTCAACTAATTTTTTAGTGACTTTTCTTATAATTTTTTCAATATTTCTATCAAGATTTCTTACACCTGCTTCAAATGTGTAATTTCTTATTATTTTTAAAATGGTATCGTCATCCATATTAAATTCATCACTACTTAAACCGTGGCTTTCTAGTTGTTTTTTCACTAAATAATTTTTAGCTATTTGTAATTTTTCATCTTCAGTATAACCTGATAATTTGATGATTTCCATTCTATCTTGTAGTGGTATAGGTATATTTTGTATATTATTTGCTGTTGCTATAAACATTACATTTGATAAATCATACTCAATTTCTAAAAAATGATCACTGAATGATTTATTTTGTTCTGGATCTAGAACTTCCAACATTGCTGATGCTGGATCGCCCCTATAATCATTACCCATTTTATCAATTTCATCTAATAATATAAGTGGGTTATTTACGCCAATTCTTTTTATTGATTGTATAATTTTACCAGGCATAGCAGCAACATAAGTTTTTCTATGCCCTCTTATTTCAGATTCATCTTTTACACCACCAAGAGATATCTTTATATATTTTCTGTTAGTAGCTTCGGCTATTGATTTAGCTAAGGATGTTTTACCTACTCCAGGAGGCCCAACTAAACATATAATAGAACCTGATAATTTTTTAGTTTTTTCAAAAACAGCTATAAATTCTGTAATTCTTTCTTTTATATCATCAAGACCATAATGATCTCTATTTAGTATTTCTTCAGCTTTTTTTATATTGTTATCTAATATATCAAATTTATTCCAAGGTAAACCAACAATCCATTCAAGATAATCTTTAATTGTTGAATATTCAGGAGAATATGTAGGGATGATTTCTAATTTTTTTATCTCCATATCAAATTTTTCTCTAACATAAGGTTCAACTTTTAAAGTGTTCATTTTTTTCTTTAATATAGAAACATCTGATTTTAAGATGTCTTCTATATCTTCGTCATTACCATCTTCAAGTTCATTTTTTATAACTCTTAATTTTTCTTTTAGAAAGAATTTTTTTTGAGCATTTTGTAGTTCTTTATCTATCTTATCATTTATTTTTTTTTCTGTATTTATTAAGTCTTTTTCAATTTCAAAATATTGATTTAACTTTATATATTGTTTTAAAATTGTAGTTTCTTCTAACACGCTTTGTTTAGCTTGTATATCAATATTCAATAAATTTGTAAGTATATATATAATATCAGCATCTGCAATTATTGTTTTGATTAACGGTGCCAGGTCTAAAGAACCTTTTATATGATACCTTAAAAATTCTTCAGCTTTATTTAAAACAATCTTTTTTGTCATTTCAAGTTCATTTTTATCATCCTTTATTTTTGTGGCCCTTATAGTTTTTATTAGACACCTTATACTGTTATTCTCAGTATGGAATATACTTTCTAATCTACATTTTTCCAATCCTTTTACCAATAATCTGAGTTCACCATTTTGCATATTAACTTTTTGACTAATTTCGCAAAGGGTTCCTACATCAAATAACTCATCCTTATTTTTTATTTCATTGGTATTTCTGCTTCTTTGTGCAACGCAAAATATCTTTTCACCATTTAAATATGCTTTTTCAACTGTTAATATGCTATTCTTATCATTTATAATAAACATAACCGTAGCTTCCGGAAATATAACCATTTCTTTAAGAGGCAAAACCGGACATTCTTTTTTAATCGATAGTACCATTATTTATCCTTTTGTAAGTTCTGGTTTCCAATTTACCATTTCTGGCTGTAACTGTAACTTTTTCAACATCGTTTTCAGAAGGAATATCAAACATTGTATCCAAAAGTAAATTTTCAACTATTGTTTTTAAACCACGTGCACCTGTTTTTCTTGCAACAGCTTTTTCAGCTATAAGATCTAATGCTGAATCTGTAAATTCAAGTTCTACATCATCAAGACGAAATAATTTACAATATTGTTTAACTAAAGAATTTTTTGGTTCTTTTAATATTTTAACTAGTGCTTCCTTAGTTAAATCTTCAAGGCATGTTATAACTGGTAAACGACCAACTAATTCTGGTATAATTCCATATTTTATTAAATCATCTGGCTCAACCAGTTTTAATAGTTTCTCCCTATTTTTATCACTTTTTTCCCTTATTATAGCCTCAAAACCAATACTATGTGTATTCAGTCTATTTGATATAATTTTATCAAGTCCCTCAAAAGCACCACCACATATAAAAAGTATATTTTGCGTATTGATTTGTATCATTTCCTGCATTGGATTTTTTCTACCACCTTGTGGCGGTACACTAGCAATAGTACCTTCTATTAATTTTAGCAAGGCTTGTTGTACTCCTTCACCAGAAACATCCCTGGTTATTGATGGGTTTTCACTTTTTCTTGAGATTTTATCAATCTCGTCAATATATATTATACCCTGTTCTGCTTTTTGTATATTATAGTTTGCAGATTGTAAAAGTCTTAGTAAAATATTTTCAACATCTTCGCCAACATAACCAGCTTCTGTTAAAGTAGTAGCGTCAGCTATTGCAAAAGGCACATCGAGTATTTTTGCAAGTGTTTGTGCTAATAATGTTTTTCCACATCCGGTACTTCCTATCATTAATATATTGGATTTTGAAAGTTCTGTATCATCTTTTTTTCTTAAAATTTTCTCAGAATTTGTTATTCTTTTGTAATGATTATATACTGCTACAGCCAAAATTTTTTTAGCACTATCTTGATTTATAACGTATTGGTCAAGTATTTTTAATATGTCTTTTGGCTTGAGATTCAATTTTGAGAAATCAAATTCGTATTTGTTATTTTCGTTTTGAACAACCTCAGCACATAGAGCAACACATGAATCACATATGTTTACTCCAGGTCCTGCGATCAATTTTCTGACTTCTTTCTGTGTTTTTCCACAAAAAGAACAAAATAAAGTGCCTCCTTCGCCGCTTCTAATCATTTTAATTTTTTAAATGTTATATGTAATATAATGTTTTTATTTATTTTATCAAGTTGAAGTTTATCTTAATTAGTTAAAAACTATAAGTTTTTACTAAAACATACAAGATTAATACATTACTACAGAATAATTTTTAGATAATTATTTATAAAGTATATACGAAAAACGATTAATGGTGAACGCGGCGGGAATCGAACCCGCGACAACTTGATTAAAAGTCAAGTGCTCTACCTACTGAGCTACGCATTCTCTTGATTTTGGTGATCTCTACGGGATTTGAACCCGTGTTGCCAGGATGAAAACCTGGTGTCCTAACCACTAGACTAAGAGACCACTCATTAAGTAATTTATATATTAATAGCTTTAAAGTCAATAAGTGTTATATAAATATCAAGTTAGGTTTGATATATTTATATTATATTTCTATCATTTGTTTTCTCTTTCTCATTTATATTATTAGCTTTTGCTAAAAGTTCACTCTTCGCATGTTTGCCTAATTCTGGTATTGTTAATCTTCTTTTTTCAGCTAATTTCATTAAACTTTTAAAAGTTCCAATTCTTTTACTAGTTTTCTCTAAAATATCCTCTTTTTTTACTAATTCTTTTAATTTTTTTTTTCTCATGTCTTCATTAACAATTTGTCTTATCATTCTTGGTCTATTACCTTTTGAAGTTAATTTTTTATTTTTTGGTTTAAATCCTAATCTTTCAACTCCAAGATGTTCTGCTAGTTTTTGTAATTTTATCATTTGTAAAATTTCAAAATCATTGAATTGTATTTCTTCTGTTGTATTATTTGTTGTATTACTATCATCCAATGATATTGGTTCTATTTTTTTCACATTTTTACCATTTCTAATTCTATCAATAATATCAGGATTTTCTGCTGCTGTTAAAGTTGAACAAGGTGCATTATACCAACATGAAGCAAGCTCTTGTTGATTATGATTATAAAATTTACAATTCTTTGTAATCCTGCCAAGATTTCCTTCTTCTGAAGGATCTCCTATAATTCTTGAAGAATCATAACCATATATAAAATCAATATCATTTGGTGTTTCACCTTTTTCAAAGGTCTCTCTTATTTTCTTAAGGTCAATTGTTATATTGATTTCATGATCTTTTGTAGTTGTTGCTGCGTTTGTTGTTATATAATCAAGTCCTTTTAAGTTATCATCAAATATAGATACTAAATTACTATCTTTTGATGGATTTGAAGTAGTTAAACCATAAGAATTTAATAATGCTTCAGGATTTTCATAAATATTAGCTGGCCAATCTGGATTATTTTGTTCTATTC
>CALXRO010000027.1 GCA_944390875.1 uncultured Rickettsiales bacterium | reverse complement strand
TTATTGACTTTATTAATTAGAATGTATTAAAATACCTCAGTGCTACTGGACTGTAGCCAAGCGGTAAGGCAACAGGTTTTGATCCTGTCATGCGAAGGTTCGAATCCTTCCAGTCCAACCAATTATTATTTTCTTTGCTTTAAATACCATTAGTACTATGTTTTAAAATATTAAGAACAACAGTATTTTGAATTGCTTATTAAGTGTATTAGTAATTAATGTAATTTAGTGTCTAAGTTGATTTGTATAGCTGAACAAATTATTTTAGTAAAATTGGCTTTGTATAATTTTGAATTAGAAAATTAAATGTTTCAAAAAACAAATTGGGAAAACTGGACTTTTTCCGGACTGTACGGATAGAATTAAATTTATATATTATCAACTATATACATACCAAATTCGAATTATATGGATAATTTAATTATTTCAAAATAGTCTGGTTTTATAAATTTCTGCTAATATATTCGTTAAAATAAGTTTTTATATAAAATAAAGAGAATATAAATAATCTATTGGATTAGAAAAGACATTAATGAAAAAGAAGTATAAAATTTTCCAATTCTTACATTTTTTATATTTTAAGTAAAATATCACTTTCTAAATCTTTAATATTATAAACCGTATCTAAAATATCAAAAGTTTCTTCAAGACTATTTTTTGCGCTATTCCAACCATATCCGTCTGTAAACCAGATAAAATTTACATCTTTAATTGTTGCAATTTCTTGTGTTAACGTTTTATAACTTCTTGCAGTTTCATTAAGTTTTGAACCACCTTTTGAATAAAAATTAGTTTCTATAACATAAATTTGTTTATTAGTTTTGATTACAAAGTCAAACCGTTTTTCCATTTTACCATGATTGGAAATAGCAGATAAATCTATTCCCCATTTTTGTTCAATTTCATGTATATACATTTCCTTAAAATATGTTTTGTTTTTAACAAAACCAGCTTTTTTAATATACTTTTCAACAAGATTTTCCATTAAGTGTCCACCTCTATTCTTTCTTCCGTTACTATCAAGTCCAGTCTCAACACCTGTTGCATAGTCTACCAAATTGTTTACAATATGATTTTTAAGAAGATCAAAAAGTTTAGTTTTTCGCATAAACATTTTGTATTCTTCTATGCTATAATTCTGTTTTCTAAACGAAAAGATATATTCTCCATCTGTATCTGTAACTGAAATTTCATTAGAGTGAACTGCTAAAAGCAGAGGTATACATTTTAATGTTTCTGGATATTTTTTTAATATATCTTCAAAATCCTTTTCAATATTCTTTGAACCTATTAGGGTATTTAAAATATTAAGTTCTATTTTAATATTATCAACATTTTTATGTACTTTATCAAAATTAACATAGTAACAATAGTCTGAAATATAAGGACGAAACGTTGCTAACCATTTTTTAAAATTTCTAGTCATAATTCCTCACTAAAATTTCTTTTATTTTATCTCTGTTGTTGTCATTAGTATCTATGATGTGATAGATAAAAAAATTTTTAATTTCATAATTTAAATATAATTCATTTACAATTTTCGTATTTAAGTTAGACAACATAAACCTTATTTAAAAATTGCTGTTCAAATCTTTTGATTGAAAGGTCTAAATATTCTTGTTCCAAATCTATACCAATAAACCTTCTACCTAACTCTAATGCTACTAGACCAGTTGTAGAGCTTCCTGTAAATGGGTCGAGAATTAAATCATTTTCATTAGTGGACGCAAGGACTATACGTCTTAACAGCTCTAAAGGTTTTTGAGCTGGATGTTTACCAAACACTTTTTCTGATGGTTTTGGTGTTCCTATCGCCCATACAGAACGCATTTGTTTACTAGGCTTTTTTATAAAATCCTCACCCCAGTTACAATTTTTCATTACCTCATAATTGAATGTATGCTTTGAAGTATTGTTTTTTTTTGCCCATAAAAGTGTTTCATGACTCGCTGTAAAATACCTACAAGACATATTAGGTGAAGCATTTGGTTTAAACCAGCAAATATCATTTAAAATTTTAAATCCGGTTGTCTGTAAAATAAAACCACAAGCATAAATTGAATGGTAAGTACCTGAAATCCATATAGTTCCGTTAGGTTTTAAAACTCTTTTGCAAGCATTAATCCATCTTTGATGAAATTTAAAATCTTCTTCAATTCCTTTGCTTTCATCCCATTTACCTTTATTTACAGAAACAACTTTGCCTGCATGGCACGTTATTCCACCATTGGACAACATATAAGGTGGATCAGCAAAAATCATGTCAACAGATTCAGGAGTTGCTTTGTTTAAAATATCAACACAATCGCCCTGAAATAAAGTTATATCGTCTTTTTCATAGATCTTTTTCATATATTAATTATAGTAAAAAATTTTGTCTTGTTCATTTTAAACAATTTTAAAATATTTTAATCCTATTTAGAAAAATTGTAAGTAAATTCCAACAAAAAACCAACCATATGTTATCTTATACAAAATATAAAAAATTACCTCTGCTAACATGACTATAAAACATAAACTAATTACCTATTACAACCTCATCTTTTTGTTACCATTCTTCTTCTTGTTTGTATTTGTGTTCTTCTAGTTCTTGTGTTTGGTTTGCTTGTATTTATTCTTCTTTTTGGAGTAGTTTTTTTATCTAATCTTAATATAAGAGTTATTAATAAAATAAATGAAGCAAATAAACCAAACATTATGTAAGCTTCTCTTATATAATCAATTCTTACTAGTTTAAATATTTCATATATAAATAATAAAAAAGTTAAGAAACCAAGTATTTGTCCAAATACATAAACTCTA
>CALXRO010000026.1 GCA_944390875.1 uncultured Rickettsiales bacterium | reverse complement strand
TAAAATTTTGGAAAAATTATTTTATGTAACTTCAGTTTTATTTTCTAAAAAAAGAAAGACAATAAAAAATAATTTAAAAAATTCAAAAATAAGTTTAGATATATTTGATAAAATTGGTATTAATATTGAGTCTCGTGCAGAATCTCTGACTATTGAGGATTTTGTAAAAATAGTGAAAATGTTTTTATAATTAATTTTTTGCCAATACCAAATTCATTTTTTGTAAAAACAAGAACATAACCAAACAATATAGACATTCCCAGCATTGAGGAGCCACCATAACTAAGAAATGGAAGTGTCATACCTTTTGTTGGCAACATATTCATAGAAACACACATATTTATCATTGTTTGAGATATAAATAAAAAAGATAATCCAAATAGAGCAACGAATTGGAAAAAATTATCTTTAGCATATCCTATCATTACTATTCTAATAAAAGCATACAAATAAATAGTAGTTATCAAAAAAGATATTAAAAACCCAAATTCTTCAGTTATAGCTGGAAATATAAAATCTGTATGTACATCAGGTATATGATTTTTAACACAACCATCTAAAAATCCTTTTCCAAGAAAGCCTGCATTTTTATAAGCAAGTAAAGATCTTCTAACTTGATAATTTGCGTTATCAGGATTTTTTATACTACTTAGAAAATTATCTATTCTATTTGATACATGAGGTAACGTTTTATATAACACAAATATTACAAAGACAGAACCAATAAACAAACATATGTAATATTTTATCTTAATTATATCCAATAAAAATATTTGCGCAAAAAATACTGTACTTAATAAAATTAAAGTTCCTATATCTGGTTGTTTAATTATAAATATTGAACAAATCACATATAATGTTAATGGAAATATTAAGTACTTTTTGTTATCTGTTTCAAATATTTTTTCCAGAAATATAGAATTTAATAATATTAATGCAGGTTTTATAAATTCTGTTGGCTGAATTGAAAAACCAAACATATATATCCATCTTTTTGCTCCTTTAACTCTAAAACCCAAGATTGGTACAAGTATAAGCAATAAAAAAGATATTATAGAAAATAAAAATATACTTTTCCTTGCCAAATTTTCATTCATTGAAGAAATAATGAATACTAAAAATAATGATATAAGTGCAAACACAATTTGGTGTTTAAAGAAGTAATAATCTTTTGTTCCTATTCTATTAGCAATAGGAGTACCAAAACTAAAACTAAAAAGGCAACTCAGTATTATAAATAAAAAAAATATTGACAACAGTACACCATCTATGCCCAAATACCATTTTTTAAAAAAATTTAAATTCTCTCTATTAAACAATTTCTTGTTTTTTAAATTGTAAAAAGTACGATAAGTAATAGAAAAATAGTTTTTATAAAAAAAAATTCAATATTTTTTTACATATTTAAGTAATATTATTTTATAATGAAATTAAAGGTTTGAGATGAGTAATAGATTATTGGTTGATGCCGCTTTCCCTGAAGAAACGAGAGTAGCAATAATTGATGAAAATAACAAAATACAAAATATAGATAGAGAGGCTGATTCTATAAAACAATTAAAAGGTAACATTTATTTGGCAAAGATAATAAGATTAGAACCTTCTCTACAATCGGCTTTTATAAATTATGGTGGTGATAGACATGGTTTTTTACCAATGTCTGATATACATCCAGATTATTATAATATTCCTGAAGAAAAAAAGACAGATTTAAGAGCTGTTAAGTTTTTTAATGATTTGGATAAACAATATATAATTAATACCAACAGTGCTGAAGATGCTACAGATGATGATTTTGTTGATGAGAATTTTTTAGAAATAGATAATGAAACCGGAGAACCAATTATTGAAGATAATGAAGAAATAGAGGATGATTTTTCTGATTTTGATATACAAGAATATGAAAATAACGATTACAATGAAGAAATAAGCGATAATGATGACGAATCAAAACCTATAAAATACAGTGATTTTAGAAAATATAAAATAGAAAATGTTTTAAAAGAAGGACAGTACTTACTTGTTCAGGTTTTAAAAGAAGAAAGAGGTAATAAAGGTGTTGCTCTCACAACTTATATAACTCTTGCTGGTAAATATTCTGTTTTGATGGCTAATGTTGAAGGTAAGGGTGGTATATCAAAAAAGATAACAAATATCAGGGATAGAAAAATACTAAAAAATATTCTAAATACAATCAGTCCTGATGGTAACAAATCAGTCATTATAAGAACAGCTGGTGTTGGTAAAAAGCCTGAGCAGATTTTTAGAGATTACGTATATTTAACAAGATTATGGGGTACAATAAAGAAAGTCAGCTTAGAATCTGAAGCACCAACTTTTATACATTCGGAAGATGATATTTTAAAAAGATCTATAAGGGATTTATGTGATGATGATGTAAAAGAAATAGTAGTTGAAGGTAGTAAAGCTTATAAACATATAAAGTCCCTTGTAAAAGTTATAATGCCTGAACAAAAAACAAATATTATTGAACATATTGAAAAAACACCAATTTTCTATAAATATGAAATTGAAGAACAAATTGAAAATTTGTATATGAATGTTGTTGCTTTACCTTCAGGAGGCTCAATAGTAATAGACCAAACAGAAGCTTTAGTAGCAATAGATGTCAATTCAGGTAAATCAACAAAAGAAAAAAGTGTTGAAGAAATGGCTGTAGCTACAAATGTAGAAGCAAGTAAAGAGATAGCAAGGCAATTGAGATTAAGAGATATAGGTGGACTTATTGTGATAGATTTTATTGACATGTTTGAAAATAAAAATCGTAGAGCTGTTGAAAGAGCTATGCGCGATGCTACTTTAATGGATAAAGCAAAAGTTCAAATAGAAAAAATTACTGTTTTTGGTTTACTAGAAATGTCAAGACAAAGAGTTAACTCTGGTTTATATGAAAGAGTTAATGAAAAATGTAAAAATTGTGAAGGGCATGGTACTGTTAGATCTAAATATATAACTGCAAATAATATATTAAGAGCAGTAAAATATGCGACAAAAGAAAGATTTGTGAGAGTTGTTAATGTTTTTGCAAATCCAGAAGTTGTTAATTTTATGTTAAATTATAAAAGGACAGAGATAATTGATATAGAAAAGAATTATGACATTTATATAATTCTTTCAAATGATTTTTCAAAGACAACAAATGAATTTGAGATAAAAAAAAGAGATTCTTTAACTGATGAAGAGAAAATGGATTTGTCATTGAAACATCAAATTGGTAAAATAAATAGTAGTTTTGACGAAGGAGATTTCTATAATTTTGAAGATGATGAATTTAATGTAAACTTTAGTGCTAGTTGTTATTATAATACTAATACTAGAACAAATACTGAAAAAAACTCAACAAAACATAGTCAAAATGACAGTCGTGCTTACTTACAAAAAACACAAAAAAGAAAAGTTATAAGTAAACAACAAATAAAAAGTAATAAAAAACAAAATGGCATCACTTCAAGTGTTTTTAACAAAATATTTGGTTTATTTAATAAAAAATAATTATAATTAGTTAAATTTTTTTAATATATCAAAAATAAGTTGGGTGGGAATTTTCGGGTTGGTTATTTATTTTATGTTGATGCGGCGCGGCAGAATTATTAATTAAAAATAAATAGATAATGTTATGATAATAAGTACTAATAAAAACAAATACTGAAAATTTTAAAAATACGGCAAATAGCTAATCGTTTATTATATATGATTGACATATATTATCAATTTATTGAAAATTAATTTATAAAAATTATGATTTTATTTTAGAATTGAAGCATTAACAAAACTTGCATTATTAGTTAGTGTTTATTGATATTAGAAACTCCAATATTTGTGTGTGAAACATATTTCATACAGATAACTATTCTGAAACTATGGAAGATTTTAATAAATATAAAAAACAGAATGAACCTGAAAAAATAAAAAAGGCTGAGAATTGGGGAGTTGCAATTGGTTTACAACAGGTTGACAACCTGACTACATCTAAATACCTTATTGAAGTCGCAAAAGATAATATTGAAGGAAAAATTTCAATTGATGAGGCTTGTGAACAGATTAGCCAATATTATAAAAAAAATCCAACTAAAACACTTAAGGAATATAATGAGAAAGAGGCAGACGAAGTTTCTGCACGGATTACAAAACTTTTAAGCACATATAGTTTTTCTTTTAGTCCGGCTGAGTTAATTTCAATTCATAAAGCTTTATTTAACGATATATTTAATGATGAAATTGCTGGTAAAATTAGAACGTACGATATTGCAAAAAAAGAACAAATATTGAATGGCGATACTGTTATTTATTGTCGGGCTGATAGTATTATGGAAACACTTGAATATGATTTCGAGCAGGAAAAAAAATTTAGTTATAAAAATCTGTCTATGACTGAAAAAGTAGAGTGATTAGCTAAATTTACTTCAGGAATATGGCAAATACATCCATTTA
>CALXRO010000025.1 GCA_944390875.1 uncultured Rickettsiales bacterium | reverse complement strand
AATACCATAACCAGTTTTTATTAGACCAGGGTCAACTCCAATAACTATCATCCTAAAAATCTATATTTATAAAATTATCCAATAAATATTCTTTTTTATTTACTTGTTCTTCATTACTATCATTATCATTATTTTCTTTGTTTTCATCATGAGTATACTCACTGTTATTTATTATATCTTCTTCATTTTCAGCATTATTTATTGAATCAATATCTATTCCAAATTCATTTAATATTTCAAGACTAACATTATTTTTTTTATCATCTTTATTAATATTATCCATATTTGTTTTAAAAGCTTCCAGTATTATACTATTTTTATTTGATGCTAAAGTTGGTTCTTTTCCAGTTGAAACATCAATTTTTTTAAATGTTATATTGTCTGGAATTCTAAATGGAACCGATGGTTTATCATTTAATATTGTCTGCATTGCTTCTGTAAAAGTAGGAGCAGCAGCCTTAGAACCAGTTTCTCCTTCTCCAAGAGATCTATTATCATCAAAGCCTATATATACACCTACAACAAAATCTGGTGAAAAACCAATGAACCAAGCGTCTTTAAAATCATTACTTGTACCTGTTTTTGCACCTACAGGTTTTCCTATATTTCTTGCTCTCCAAGCAGTACCATACTTTACAGCTCCTTCAAGAATATAGGTTACTTGATAAGCACTTGCAGCATCAGTAATACTTTTTCTTTCGTCATTTAAAAAAGGTACTCTAACGTTGTTTATATCTTTTTCTTTTACAATACAATTATCACATGATCTTTTATCTCTTTTAAATATTGTGTTGCCATATTTATCATGTATTTTTTCAATATTTTCCAATTCTATGTATTTACCTCCATTTATTAGCATTGCATATGCTCTAACCATGTCTATAAGATGTGTTTCTATTGAACCTAGAACTACAGAATAAAATCTTCTTGGTCTTTTATTTATGCCAAAATTTCTTATTGTTTGTGTTATTTTTCTTAGACCTATTTTTTCTGCTAACCTCACTGTTGATACATTATACGAATTTTGTAGTGCCTTTCTTAAAGTTATAAGCCCATGAAACTTATTATCAAAATTTCTTGGTCTATATAATGGTAAATTAGGTCCTTGGTATAAGGCTATTTCTTCATCCATTATTGTATCTGAAGGACTATAGCCATTTTCAAAAGCTGTTAAGTAAACAAAAGGTTTTATTGCTGAACCAGGTTGTCTTTTTGCTTGAGTAGCTCTATTAAAATTAGATTCTGAATCTATGTATCCACCAACCATTCCTAATATTCTTCCATTATGTGGATCTATAGCTATTGCCGCTCCATTAACTATTGGAGTCTGTTTTAATAAATAGCCATCGTCCTTTGTTCCTTCGACAAAAATAACGTCACCAATTCTTAAATTTACATCTCTTATAACATCAACTTTATGAATTATTTTTATTTCATTTCCATTTGAATCAAATTCTTTTTTATCAAGTAATGAAGCATCTATTGCCCATTTTGTATTATTAAAAGACATATAGCTTTTTTCCACCTCTAAATCATCTATTATAGTTATTTCATCATGGTCAAAAGTAGGCATATTTTCATTTTTTAACAAACCAATTAAAACTTTTTGATTTTTGTCATCAAAATCAAGTACAACTGCTCTCTGCCAGTTATTTCTATAATATTCTTTTATTTCAAAATTTTTAAGTAGATTTGGCCATTTTTTATTAAAAGTTTCTTTATTATCAAATATATTCCCTAAAGCGCCCCTATATCCATGACGCCTATCATATTGTTCCAAACCATCTTTTAATGCTTTGTTAAGTGAATTTTGTATAAATGGGTCTATTGTGCTTGTTATAACAAGTCCATCGTGCATTAATGATTCTTCACCAAATTTATTTACAACATTTTTTCTAACCTCTTCAACAAAAGCTCCATAGTTAAAATAATCGTCACTTTTAATTCTTTTTTTTAGTTCTATTTTGCTTTGTAAAGCTTTTTTAAGTTGTTCTTTATTGATATAACCATCTTTTTCCATTCTTTCCAGAACCCAATTTCTCCTAGCGATTGCTTTATCGTAATTTGTTATTGGATTAATTTTTCCTGGGGCTTTAGGCATAGCAGCTAAAAGAGCAGCATCTTCTACGGTAAGTTCATCAAGAGATTTATCAAAATAATTTAATGCTGCTGAGGCAACGCCATAAGAATTATTACCTAAAAATATATGATTTAGATATAATTCTAAAATTTTATCCTTACCAAAATCTTTCGTTATTCTTATAGCTAAAATAGCTTCTTTTATTTTTCGTTGTATTGTTCTTTCGTTTGTTAGAAGCATATTTTTAACAACTTGTTGAGTTATTGTTGAACCACCACGAAATTGTAAACCTCTAAAATATGCGTATATATTATATACAAATGCAGAAATTATTGATTCAATGTCAAGTCCACTATTTTTATAAAAGTTTTTATCTTCGGCTGATATAAAAGCATGTTTTACTATTTCAGGTATATCTTCTATAGAAACAAACAATCTTTTTTCAATTGCATATTCTTTTAATAAAATACCGTTATTACTGTAGACTCTACTAGTTACTGGTGGTTTGTAATCTTCGAGTTTTGAATGTTTTGGTAAATTTATACCGCAGTAGGTAAAGATTACTCCTACTATAATAATAGCAATAATAGTGCAAAAAAGCAGAAATTTTAAAATATTTTTAAATAAATTTTTTACTTTCATTATAATCATTTCTTTCAAGTTCAAAAAATTCTAAATCTTCGTTGAATTCTTTTTTTGTATATAAATATCTAAAACCAATTTTTTTTAATATTTTAACAGAAGCTATATTAGCAGACATTGCAGATGTTTCAATTTTTTGAATATCTCTAAAATTCTCAAATATATAATCTACAACTAAACCACATACTTCTGTCCCAATACCTTTACCCCAATATTTTTTTTTAAATGCGTAACAAAAATTATTACTGTTGTTCCAACATTTTAAAATACCACATTGTCCAATAAATTCATTTGTATCATCATAGACTGCCCAGTAACTATATCCGTAATTTTCTTGTCCATAAGTTATATCATTATATTTTTCAACACATTCTCTGAATGTTTTTGGTTTACCACCATTATGATTGACATATTTTGAAACTATTGGATCTTGGTTTAATTGACAAAAATCATCAAAATTACTCATATCAAAAACTTCAAAACTATATTTATCTGTTTTAAATATAACTTTACGCTCTACCATAAATATCCTTATATCTTATTATATCATCTTCTTCCAAATAGTCGCCATATTGAATTTCAATAAATACTATATCATTTTCAGCATCATTTGACATTCTATGTTTTGATCCTTTTGGAATAAAAATATGTTCGTTTTCTTTAAGAGTAAAGACATTATCATTAATATTAACTGTTCCTGTACCTATAACCATTACCCAATGTTCATCTCTCATTTTATGTGATTGTAAAGAAAGTTTCTGGTTTTTTAAAACCATTATTCTTTTTATTTGATATTTGTCTGATTTGAGTATAATCTCATAATTCCCCCAAGGTCTTTCAAAAATATTGTTTTTCATACTCTATTCCTTTTTGTTTTATAAATAATTTACAGACATTTCTTATCAGATAAGATACTGTCATGGGTCCTATACCGCCAGGTACAGGAGTAAGAAAGATATCCATATCTTTAATATCTTCTGCATCAACATCTCCAGAAACTTTACCATCTTCAGATCTACTTATTCCTACGTCTATTATTATTGCATTATTTTTAAACATTTCTTTTTTTAAAAATTTAGTTTTACCAATAGCACTAACTATTATGTCAGCATCTTTTGTTATTTTTTCCAAACCAACAGTTTTACTGTGTGTTATTGTAACTGTACAGTCTTCTTTTAATAACAAATGAGCTAATGGTTTTGCAACTAAAGCAGACCTTCCAATAACGACAGCTTTTTTGCCTTCTAGATTATTACAAACACTTTTTATAGCATCTATACACGCATAAGCTGTACAAGGTAAGATAAAATCATCAAGGTTATCCTGTTTTCCCATATTAAATAATCTTGCCAAATTTATAGGACTAAAACAGTCAGCATCTTTATTTGGGTCTATTGATTCTTTTACTTTTTCTTCATTTATATGATTTGGAAGCGGAAGTTGCACAATTATTGCATTTATTTTAGGATCCGAATTTATTTTTAACAAAAAATCAATTAATTCCTCTTGTGATACATTATCATCAAATTCATATTTTACAAAATTTATTCCGCATTTTTTACAAGCTATTTCCTTATTTCTAACATATACTTTACTTGCATAGATATTGCCAACAACAACAATTGCAAAAGTTGGCACAATCTCATCATCTAAACTATCAATAAAATTTTTTATGTTACTTTTTAAAGAATCGGAAATAGCAGCACAATCTATAAGATTCATATATTATCCTTATTAAAACAATTTTTTAAAACAAGATCATAGAACTGATGTTCTAAACCAGAAATACTAGGGGCTGATGAAAAAATCCAGCCATAAAATAATAATTTCTTATTTTTTCCTCTAACTTCATATATTTTAACCAATAACTTATTTTCTGGATTTTCTTCAGGATATGATTTCCAACAAAGTATCGGTTCTACTATAAGTCTTTCAAATTCCAAAACTTTATCAATTTTTGTTTTTATAGAAGATGTTTTACCAGTTATTTTGTCCAAAAATTGTAATTCAACATTATCAACAAATCTATCACTTGGTTGATCTTTAACTAAATCACTCATAACTTTTTCAATATTTTCATTATTTTTTTTATGTTCTTCATTAATATCAAAATTATTATCTTTGTTGTTATTTGCGTTATTATTCGCAAAAACACGAATGCCAAAAACTACACAAATAATAATTAATGATAGAACATATTTATTATTTATTTTCATCTGACACTTTATTTAACATAAATCTTGTAATGATATCTTCCAAATCAAATGAAGATTCAGTAAATTCAAAATATTCACCATCTTGTAGATAAGTTTCACTTCCACCAACCATAACTTTCAGATACTTTCCACCAATTATTCCACTTGTAGAAATTTTTATACTACTATCGTTAGGTATATCAACCCAGCTATTTATAGATAATTTGATTCTAACGGTATAATCATCTTCTAATTTTATATCTGATACTTTTCCTATTTCTGTTCCACCTATTTTAATTTTGGTTCCAATATTTATACCCTCTATGTTTTCAAAAATGGCATTTAGAGTATATGTATTCTGTTTTATTTTTTTATTTGTTATTTTTATAACAAAAAGTACAAATAATAAACTTAATATTATCGTTGCTATTCCAATAATTATTTCAAAATGATTTTTTTTCACGTATTAAATTATATAAACATAATTTTATTATAATACATTTTTTATTAAAAATAAATAGTCTTGAAATATAATTTTATTATTTTATCTTCTCTGAAAATTAATATCATTAAAATGAGTGAAAAAGATGAATTAAATTCTTTAAAAGAAAATTTACTAGACAGTCAAAAACTTGAAAATCTTAAAAACAATGATATAATTTCAGGAATGTCATTTGCTTTTATATTTGGGAAAGTTTTAGCAGTTAACGATGAGAATTTTAAAAGTGAAATTCTGAATTTTTTAGTTGAGAGAGAACCTAATAATTTAGGGAGTTCCTTTGATAATTTGAAAAATAAGATTGGTGATGATATTGATTTTATATTATGTTTGCTTAGCACAAAAATAGATTTAATTGACAGGAATAAAAATTTATTTCAAGAAAAAAATGAAAAAGGCTCAATTCTAAAGAAAACCAAAGATCTTCTCAGGTTGGAGATAGGTAACTTAATAGAATCAAAAAGTAGTGAGTTATCGGACAATATTGGTGACAATACAATGGATAAAATAGAGGAAATAGGAATTTTTAATGGTATAATTAACGCTTCAGCAAGAGGAGAAGCAGAACCAAGTTTGTCAGTTTTTGAAACATTTATTGAATGTTATGCTAAAAAGTTTAATAAATTACCACCAATGACCCAAGCTGGTAATGCTCAATCTTTGCTTTTAATATCAGGCAGGTACGACATAGCAGAAAAATATATTAGGCCCATAGATTTAATAGATTATTCTTCTAATTCTGCTCAACAATTGCCAGATAAAGATAACAGAAAATCAACACTGTTTGAAGAGAGAGCTAACACTACGGAAAATACAAGCATAGAAAGAGGCAATTTAACATATTTGTTTGAATTAATTAAATATTATCTAAGAAATAATTATAGTTTAGAAAAAAATGAAAATGTAGATTTAGAAAGATTTAATAAGCATTTTTTTGAATCATTTAAAAAATTAAATGAATTTACTCTACAAAATAGAAATAATCCAGAAGTTATAAAAGAAATTAACTATATGTTAAATTGTACAATAAGTATAAGTAATAAAAATTATACAACTTTAGCAGACTTTGTTAAAAATGAATTAAAATTTAATGATAATCTTACTAAAGAACAAAGAGAAATATTTAATAATTTTGCTGGAATTATGGGAATAGAGCAAAATCAAGAACTAAATATACAAAATCTTAAATTACTAGACATTAATGAAGCTTCTGAATTGGTTAAAGCATATAACAACTCAAATTTTGCTAAAGAATTTAATGAATCACAAGTATTTCTTTTAACAACATATGGCTCTAATGCTGTTAATTACGATAAATTAAAAAAAGAAGTAGAAGAAAATAGAAATATCTCAAATGAAAAAGTTTTTAATTATTTGGTTAACAATGGTTTTCAGGATTTATCTGGTTATACTGTAACTCCAAAAATATTTAAATCTGCAGTAGATAATAGTATAAATTTAGATAATATAAAAGTAGAAACTAAAGGTCAGACAATACCTGGAGACTTAGTAAAACTTATAGTTTCACACGGACATCATGATTTTTCTGAAGCTAATATTAAACTTTCTAAAGAAGATAAAGAAGATATCGCAGAATTTTCTGGTTTAACAGAAATTAGTAAAAGAGATTTTAAAATTGGTTTCTTTACTGGAAATAGTAAAATTGAAAAAATTAATAAAAACTTAAATGAAATGATGACTATTATAAATAGTTTTAAGCCTAGTGATGCTTTTTTTGATAAAAGTATAATAGAAGATATTAGATCTACCCAAGAAAGTATAAATAAATATCAGAAAACTAATTGGTTTGTAAAACTTTTTAACAAAAATAGTCTTACTAAAAGTGTTAAAAAATGTTCAAATATAATAAACAATGCTTTTAAAACGGATTATATGAAACTATCTAATAATTTTTCAAATTCAACTTTTTTAGATGCAAAACAAAAAAGTGCTCAGATAGAGAAGAATAAGATTAATATTAGAAAATCAAGAGAAAATAATAAAGATATATCTCCACAAATTAATTTATAATTACATATTATTGAATTTTATTTTTATATATTGAAAAAATATAGTGAATCTAATTAATATTTGATTACTTGACTTATAAATATATAATTCATATTATAACTTATGACCGTGGGCGATTAGCTCAGTTGGTTAGAGCATCTGCCTTACAAGCAGGTGGTCGTAGGTTCGAGTCCCACATCGCCCACCATGGTTGCATGCGGATGTAGCTCAGTTGGTTAGAGCGCCTGCCTGTCACGCAAGAGGTCGCGGGTTCAAGTCCCGTCATTCGCGCCATTTATTATGAGAATTATAAAACAACAAACAAATATAAGGAGTAATAATTAGTAGAATATTATATTATAAAACCTAAATTATATTGATGTTATATAGCCCTTCTACTGTGGCTTTTGTATTATTAATTTTATTATCTAGTTCTTTAATTTTTTTAACGATTAGATTTAGCTTTTTGTCTAGAGTTAATGTAAAAATATCACAAATTTATTCTTTTATTTTTTGTAGTTCTTGTTCCATTATAGTTTTAGTAATCAAATTCTCTTTCAATTTATCTACTATATTAAAAGTCTTTGAATTTTTTGTTTTTCTGCTTCTTTAAATTGTTAAGCCAAACAAATTGCTCTTGCCATACAGTAATTACCAAAAAAAGCCGTAAAGCCCCTTGCTTTAGCTATGGGGATATAAGGCTGAATATATTGAATTAAAAAAAATAACAGGTATCATTCTCTTTATGAAGAGTTTTATTAAGTATAAATCAAAAATCAACAAATAAGCAAATATCCAATACAAAGACAAAAATGGAAAAATTATGTTGCTAACATATAAATATAAGCTCTATAGAAACAAAAAAACAAAACATTTAGATGAACTTATAAACATAGCTTGCGACATTTATAATCATTGCATAGCACTACACAAAAGATATTATAAACTATATTGTAAAAGCTTAAATAAATTTAAACTTCATAAACATTTAACCAAACTAAAAAAACTTAATAAATATAATGATTGGAATAACTTGGGTTCACAAGCAATTCAAAACATATCAGAAAGAATAGATATTGCTTATAAAAAGTTCTTCAAGAAACAAGGCTGCTTGCCTGGCTTTAAAAAACGCGTTAAGTACAAATCTTTCACATTAAAAGGTAGTATAGGCTATAAAATAAACGATAATGTTATTTGTATAAAAGGTTGTAAATATAAATTTAGTAAAAACCAAAAGATATTAGAAGAAGATAAAATAAAAACAGTAACAGTAAAAAGAGACAATTTAGATTGTTTTTATATCTGTGTTAGTTTAGAAACAAAAGACAAAAGTCGTATCACAACAGGTAAAAGCGTGGGTATAGACTTCGGCTTAAAAACGTTTCTAACACTTAGTGATAATACAGTTATAAACTCACCACAAATTTATCTAAAATCCTTAAAGGAACTTAGAAAGAAATCTAAAAAGCTTAGTTCAAAAAAGAAAGGTTCTAATAATAGAAAGAAAACAAGAATAGAACTAGCCAAATTTCATATAAAATTAGCCAACCAGAGAAGAGATTTTTTCTTTAAAACCGCTTCTTATTTAGCTAAAAAATATGATAATATCTTTATTGAAGACCTGAACTTAAAGGCTATGGCTAGAATTTGGGGAAGAAAGATAAATGATTTAGCATTCAATGAATTTATAAATATTTTATCAACTAAAACAAATGTTGTTAAGATAAATAAATTCTATCCTAGCTCTAAAACTTGTAGTTGTTGTGGATATATCAAGGAAGATTTAGACCTAAAAGATAGAGTGTTTGAATGTCCCAACTGCAATATAAAAATAGACAGGGATTATAATGCTAGTTTAAATATTTTTAGAGTTGGGGCATCAACTCTTAGTGGAGAACTCATAAGACCTACGTTAGTAGGCAAGGTTTGTTAATACTAGAAACCCCTGCATTTATGCATGGGGAGTATGTCATTTAATTCAATCAAAAGTTCCATAGGTACAATAGCAAAATATTTATTAGATTTTCTAATTCTAAAGAAATATTCTTCTTTTGTTGATAAAACTTTATTACAAAATAACTCAAGATGACGTGTCAACTCACCCCTAGCTAAAGCAAAGGGCTTGTCGCTTCACAGTAATCAGTAACCTGACTAACTCCACGACCACTACGGAACATTGCATCCCTGATTTTTTGTCCTTCTTGTAATATATTTGTGGCAGCATTTATATCTCTATCATGTTTAGTATTACATATAGGACAAGTCCATTCTCTAATTGATAGATTTTTTACTTCTGTATTTTTATAACCACATACGGAACAAGTTTGACTAGATGAATAAAATCTATCTACTTTTATTATTTCTCTACCATAGAGTTTAGCTTTATATTCTAACATATTTGTAAAAGTATACAAACTACAATCATTAATAGCTTTTGCTATTTTATGATATTGTTGCATACCTTTTATGTTAAGATTTTCAAGATATATAACTTGGTTATTGTTTATAATATCTTTACTTATATTATGCAAATAATTTGTTCTAATATTTTTTATTTTCTCGTGTAATCTGGCAACTTTTAATTTAGCTAATTCTCTTCTTTTACTTCCTTTTTGTCTTTTAGATAAAGTTCTTTGTTGTCTTTTTAATTGTTTTTCATATTTAGATAATGTTTTAATATTATCATATTTAATTCCATTATTAATTATAGCTAAATTTTTTATTCCTAAATCTATACCTATTTGATTATTATTCGTTGATAATATAAAGTCTTTGTTTGTCTTAACCAATACACTAACATAATATTTACCGGATGGAGTTTTTGAAATAACTATATTTTTTATATTACCATCAAATTTTCTATGTTGAATAATATTAACTTCTTTAATTTTAGGAATAACTATATATTTTTTATTATTTTTACAAATAATTCTTATATTATTATTTACATTATTTGTCGTATAAGATTGTTTATTATATTTACTTTTGAATTTTGGATAACCAACATCTTTTTCTTTATTTTTTATTCTTCTAAAAAAGTTTTGAAATGCTGCTTCTAAATGTATTTTAGCATTACATAATGCTAAGCTATCAATTTCTTTTAACCAACAATATTGTTCTTGATTTTTATAATACGTAATTTCATTTATCTTTTTTATTTTTAATATCTTCTTTATTTTTTCTTCACTTATTCCCTGTTCCAATAATTTCTTTTTCTCTGCCTTATAATCTTCATAATTATTTTTACTTTCTTCAAGTAATTTATTATATATAAATCTAGAACTACCAAAACATTTAGCAAAATATTCTTTTTGTTTATCTGTTGGATATATTCTATATTTGTAAGCTAATAAATTCATAAATTACTTT
>CALXRO010000024.1 GCA_944390875.1 uncultured Rickettsiales bacterium | reverse complement strand
CTTCTTCTATGTTGATAAATTCTTTTCCAGTACTTGATATAAGAACACCATAATTTAGCATTCTTTTTGAATTTATTTTTAATTCATTATTTGCTTCTATTCTTGAACCTGATTGAACAAAGTTTTTGTCTTGATGTGTCCTTCTTGAATCTTGAGTTAATATTTCTGTTAATTTTATTTCAATATTATCCCCCATTACTATTGATGGAGTATTAGAGTAAAATAATTCCTGATTCCAATGATCTGTTTCATATTGATGATGTCTTTCAAAAAATTCAGGCCATATTCCTCTCCATTTTATATAAACATCACCCCTTTTTTTATAATCAGTTTGGGTAGTATATTTTACACTTATACTAAAATTATTTCTTTCGTTATTGAGTACTTTACCGTTTATTATTAGTTTTGACTCTGAAATTATTTCTGAACTTCTATTTTGTAAATTATCAAAATTTAATTTCATCGTATTTTTTGATGATATCTGAGATGGAATAGTTGTTAATGATACATCAATCATTTCTTTACCGTATGGAACGGTATTGTACCAACTGGCATGACTTCCTGTATGTTGATAGTGTGTAATATGCGTTCCTCCATTGTTATTATTAATTCCCACATTCTCAATCAACTTACCATTTATTATTAATTCTGATCCAGATTGTATTATTGAGGCATTATGATTTTTTAATTCTTGAAGTTTCATTACAATATTTCCTGATTGAGTATGTATGAGTGATTTATTTGTATTTAATAAACTATTTTTAATAGTTAACGTCATATCTTCATATGATGATATTGTAGATGAATTATCTAAAGTTAAATTAGTAACATTAATTGTTAGTTTTGATCTTTCAGAAATAAGTTTAGCTGTATTACCATTTAATAACAAATTTCTATTTAAATTAAAGATCATATCATCCATTGTTGTAATAATAGATGTTGTTATATTTACATCTGTATCTGGTTCTAAAGTTATTAATTTAATTGAACCAGCTTGTATATTACCAAATGAAGATGTTTGAAAAGAGAATTTAGGTTTGTTTATCTTATTATCTCCATTATCTACTCTCGTTTCAATAGAAAGTAAGCCTTTTAATATTATTTCTCCTGATATATTTATTTCTCTTGATAATAAATATAGTTCATCAACTTCTCCTGTATTAATTCCTAAATGAGAATCATTTTCTAATGGAAGAATTGATATTTTGGCACTATTATTTAATACCTTATAATTACCATCATCATATGAACCTGATATTAAACTTAATTTTCTTATATTTATATATTGTCCACCTTTTGATATTAAGCCATTTGGGTCTGAAAATATAAAATCTACTTTATTATTTCCTAATATTTCAAAATATGATGATAGATTACTTCCTTTTGGTTCTGAAGGGGTGAAGAAGATTATTATATCTGAAATATCTTCATCATTTTTATAATTTTGATTTGCTTCTATTTCTTTATTTGTTAATCTTGATTTAATCTTTACTTTTGAGTTATTTATTAATATTTTTCTTTTTTCAGTATTAAATATTTTAAATAAATTTAAACTTATTTTCTTTAATGTATCTGATGGTCTAGCTATATCAATAATTGTAGTATCTTCTTCATTAATATCATATATTTTTGTATCTTTATTTACATCTAATAGTACTATTGATGAAGCATATAGTATATTATTAAATATTAAGGAATAAGATATTAAAAAGGAAATTAGTTTTTTAAAATTTGACTTCATAATAAATAAAGTTTTTTATATATAGGAATAGTATATATCATAAAAATCTAAAGTCAAGTGTTATATATAATAAAATAATTTATAGTTATTTTAACATTATAGATATTGAATATAAACATTTATTATCATATAATTATACTATACTTAATTTTTAGTTTAAAAGAATTCATAATATGCTTTATAACAAAAATGATATAAAAACTGCTCTAGATGGCGAAATTATTAGTATTGATGATAAATATGAATACAATATAGATAAGGTTGTGTTTGATAATAGAGAAATTGAAGAAAATACTTTATTTATAGCTAAAAAAGGCGAAAGAACAGATGGACATAATTTTATATTGGATACATTAAAATCAAGAAATGATACTATAATACTTGCAGAACATATACCGAATGATATAGAAAAAAATAGTAGAGTAATAATTGTAAAAGATACTAAAAGAGCATTTGAAAAATTAGCAATTTTTTCACAAAAAAGATTACAAAATCCAATAATAGGCATAACTGGCAGTGTTGGTAAAACAAGTACAAAAGACATGTTTTATCACTGTCTATCAAAATTTGGTAATGCATATTGTAATGAACAAAGTTTTAATAATTATATTGGTGTTTTAACAACTTTAACTAATACACCCAAGGAAACTAAATTTCCAATATATGAAATGGGAATAAGTTCGCCAGGTGAAATGGAAATTATTGAAAAACTAATCAAACCAGAAATATCTATAATTCTAAACGTGAAACAGGCGCATTTTGGTTATTTTTCATCAGAAAAAGAAATAGCTGAAGAAAAAGCGAAAATCATTGGTAATGATACAAAAGTAGTAATTTTAAATAAAGATAATAAATGGTATAATCTTTTAGAAGAAATAGCATTAAAAAAAAATAAAAAAATTATAACTTTTGGTAAGGAGAGAAAAGATGTGAATGTGTCATTATCAGAACATAAAATAGTTAAAGATAAAGCAATTGTTAAATATTGTGTAAATGGTAAAAATTATGAAAAAATTATAAGTAATATTGATTACAATATAGCTTATAATGCGCAATCTTTATTATGTTTGGCATCATATTTTGCTTTAGAAATAAATGAAATACTTGGCGCTATGTCTTCATTTGAGACTACAAGAGGTAGAAATAATATAGAGTATACTAAATATGAGAAAAATGGAAATGTTGTAAATTTGACTATAATAAATGGTTCATACAATGCTGTAAATCCAGATGTTTTTATAAGTGGTTTAAAGCTTATGGATGATATATATAAACAAGGTAAAAATAGTAGAAAAGTTTGTATTTGGGGAGATATGTTGGAAGCTGGAAATAAAAGTTTGGAATTTCATCTTGGATTAAAAAAGTATTTAATTAATTATAAAATTGATCTATTTATAACAGTCGGACAATATATGAATCAATTGAATGATTTATTAGAAAATTCTAGTATAAATAGAGTTAAGTTTAATACAATTGATGATATTACCGATAATATTAAAAATTATCTTAAAAATAATGATCTTGTATTTATAAAAAGTTCTAAAGGAATTAAGACTTATAAAGTCTTAAATTCTATTGTTGAAGATAAAATGAAATTGTTTGTTTAAACTGAGATTATATTTTTTGTTTTAAATATTTAATTTTTTATATTAATAATTGAGTATAAAATAACAAAAAAATATGCTGATAACTCTAACGTTAGTTTTATATATTTATATATTTATAATAATTATATAATTAAGTACTGCTATATATAAAAAATATTAATTTATACTGACTTTAGTAGTCACTTGTTAATCTATATTATTATATATTAAAATGAAAAATAAGTATTAAACCAAGTTAAAAACTTATATGGCAAGTTGTTAATTAGATTATATAACATATTGCCATATTTTTAAGTTTACATTGAAATTTCTTGTTGTG
>CALXRO010000023.1 GCA_944390875.1 uncultured Rickettsiales bacterium | reverse complement strand
TGGAAGTCAAAAAAACACCAAAAGAACGACTAGATTATATGATTACAACAATGAATAGTATTAATTCATTTGATAAGAAAAATCTAGAGATTATAACAGATATCGCAGAACAATTTATGTCTCTATTAAGTGGAATGGAAAACAGAATATTATCGGAAGAACAAGAAAAAAATAAGACACAAAAAAACAAAATAAAGAAAATTTTTTCAAGAAATCGAAATAAAAAAGAAATAAAAAATAAAAATGAAAATATAGAAGGAATAAAGAAGTACAAAAATTCTATAAATACTAATATAAGTTATCTTAAAAATAGTCTACATCAAATTAAAGATCCTAACATTTATAATATCACGGCTAAAAGTTATAAAAATTCACTTATGAAAAATATGCTTAATTATCTTGAAATATTTCCTGAGTTTAATGAATTTGCAGAGCAAAAAAAGAATGAAATAATACCGCAACAAAGTATATTAATAGGTTAATAATCTTTATAATACCATTATATATTTTTTAAAATGTATAGGTATTATTAAAATAATTATAAGATAACTTTTTTTTAAAATTTATTATATTAAAATATATTGCAATAGTAAATAACTAATAATTAATGTTGTTGAAAAATAAAAAAGGTCTTATTATAGGATTATCAAACAATATTTCTATAGGCTGGGGTATAGCTAAGAAATGTCATGAAAATGGAGCAGCTTTATACACAACTTATAATAGAGAAGCAAAAAAGAAGAGAGCTGAACCATTAGCAAATTCAATTGATGCAAAACTTATAAAATGTAATGCCCAGAATTCGGATGAAATAGATAATTTATTTAAAACCATTGAGAAAGAAGTTGATTCTTTAGATTTTTTGGTACATTCAATAGCTTTTGCAAATGATAGTGCATTAAAAAATGATTATTCAATAACTTCAAAAAATGATTTTATTGAAGCAATGGAGATTAGTGCATATTCTTTTATAAATTTTGTCCATGGTGTGGCGCCTTTAATGAAAAATGGTGGCTCAATTTTGACTGTAAGTTATTATGGAGCTGAGAAAGTTGTACCTAATTATAAAATTATGGGAACGTGTAAGGCTGCTTTAGAATCGATGGTTAGGGAATTGGCAGCAGAGTTAGGAAAATATAATATAAGAGTAAATGCAATATCAGCAGGCGCTATTAGAACTTTAGCTTCATCAGGTATAAGTGATTTTCGAGAACTTTTTAAAGGAGCAATCGAAAAATCTCCATTAAAAAGGCCTTGCACAATTGACGAAGTTGGTAATTCTGCAGTATATTTATTGAGCGAAATGTCTTCTGCTGTTACTGGTGAAATACATCATGTTGATTGTGGGTTTAATATAATGGCATAATAATATTAAAAAATAGTTATATTAGTGCTACAACTATAAAAGTATATGGATGTATGTATCTTTAAAAAAATAGATAAAATCAATAATCTTTAATATTCTCTATTGCAGTTTCCAAGGCATTTTTAAAATTTGGCATATTTTCCACATTTAGTATTTCTTCCGAATCAAGACCATAATAATTACAATATTCAAGATTATTTGATTTATTAAATCTAAAAAAGTATTCGGTAGAATCAGAACAAGTTAGTATCACAAATTTATTATCACTTTTATTTTTATTTATCATAGTTGGAATATCAATATTATTTAACTTTATTATACTTGTATTATACTCCATAGGGAAATTCTTTATATATTTATTTTTTAAAACACTACTTTAATTTTTTTATTTTGTCAATTTTTAAATTTATCATATCAGTATATTGACAAAAACCTTACATATTTATATAATAAATCACATAAATTTTGGCCAGATAGCAAAGTGGTAATGCAAGAGTCTGCAAAACTTTTATGCGTCGGTTCGATTCCGTCTCTGGCCTCCAATAGTCTTTTTAATTTTAATTATTTCATTTCTAGCTAGCTTATCGGCAATGTCATTGAATTTGTTATTATTATGACCTTTAATCCAAAACCATTCTATCTCATGTTTATTAGTTAAATTATCAAGTTCTTGCCATAAGTCTTTATTTGAGATTATTTGCCTTTTTGAATTTTTCCATCCATTTTGTTTCCAATTATTTATCCAATCAGTAATACCATTTTTAACATATATACTATCAGTATATATATTTACTTTACATCTAATTTTTAGCATTTTTAATGCTTCTATAACAGCTCTTAATTCCATTATATTATTAGTTGTATTTTCTTCTCCTCCAGATATTTCTTTGGAAACTTCATTATACATCAAGATAGCCCCCCAACCTCCGACTCCAGGATTACCAGAACATGCACCATCAGTATATATTGTAACAATTTTCTCTGTCATAATATTTCAATTATTTTATTTTTTATGATATTTTTCTCTTTTTTGTTTAATTTATTATATAATTCAATATTTATATAATCTTCTAAATTTACTATTTTACAATTACATTTGGAATTACTATCTGAAAATTTTATAAAATTATAATTTTTATTATTTAATAAATTTTGATATTTATCAATATCTAATGTAATTTTGCTTCTTTGAAAATATTTTTTTAAGACATAATAGATATCATTATTGTTTTTATAATAAGTTTTATCTACAAACAATTCACTACCATCATCACAATCAATTTCAAATTCGAATAAACAATCATTTTTGTAATTATCGTTTATTATTAATTCATAATCTTCATTAATCATTATAATTTTACCATCAAATAACATTCCTTCATGATAAGTTGTATTATTCATGTATATTACGGGGCTTTTTGAAAATTTTGATAATTTTATTAAATGTTTTTCAATTTCTTTAGTATTATCAGAACTGTCCAAACATATAATATAATCAGGCTTATTATCGTTAATTAAAATAATATTAAAATTATTATATATATCATCAGATAATAACACAGAAAATTTCTTTTTATTATAAAAAAAATATTTTAAAAACGAATTTTTATCAAAATACTTATAATCTTCTAATTTGTTATTTTTACTTATTTCTTTTCTGTAAATTGCGCTATCTATATAACCATTATCTATAAATAATACTGAATCTTTTAATTTTTTATATTCAATATAATCATTTTCATTGCCAAAAGTATCATTCTCAAAAAATGGACTACCTAGTAATATTTTAGTTTTTTCGCTAACTGTTGCAGTAATAATTTTTTCTAAGTATTTTTCAATTTTTTTAATAAATTCATTATTGTATAATATATCGTCTAGAAAAAATCCAGTAATTGCCAATCTTGGAAATATAACAATTTCTATATTTCTATTAACAGCTTCCTTATATAGTTTTAAAATCTTTTCAAAATTATATCTAATATCACAATTTTTATTGTAAAATCTACCTAAAGCCAATTTCATTATTCTATACCAAGAATTTGTTCATATATAACTAAATTCTCCAAAATCCTTTGAACATAGTTCCTTGTTTCTTTGTAGTTTATTGATTCTATCCAATCCACTACATCATCCATTTCAGCCATTTTTCTAGGATCACCAAAATCTTTTATCCATCTATTTGTAGCCTCTGGACCAGCGTTATAAGATGCTATAGCTAATATTTTAGAACCATCAAATTTTTTTATTAATTGATTTATATAATAATTTCCCAATTTTATATTATACTGTGGATCGTGTTTTAATTTATAGCTATTGTATGTTATTCCTAATTCGTTACATAAAACTTTTGCTGTTGGTGGTATTATTTGCATAAAACCTATAGCGCCAGCACTACTTTCAGCTTGTACAATAAAACCACTTTCCTGTTTTATGATGGCATGAACTAACGCTACATTTGGATCTGTTTTTTTTACCAATCTTAGTGTAGGAAATAAATTATTTATGAAAAATACCATTTTATGACTTGCTAACTTTGAGATTGGTATTATTAGTTTTTCATCGTCAAGTTTTTCTATAATTTTTACAAGTTCAGATATTTCTCCTTTTGATTTTAGTAAATAAGTTACTAATTCTGAGAAAATTTTATTTGCTTGCTCTCTTTTTCCTTCATAATTATAATATAGTAGAGCAATCTTTAATATTCTATTTTTTGATATATTTTCTTTATCTTCTTTTGTTATTATTTGTTCTTCTGGAAACATAAACTTTTTATCATCATCTGTTTTTTCTTCAAGTAAATCATATCTATTAAAATGAGATAATTGCCCATAAAAAGTAAATGGATATTTTGAAGATATGTTATACCAGTACAATGCGTCTTTTGATTTATTTTTTGATTCAGAAACTCTACCTAACCAATAACTTGCACGAGATATACTTATTGGATAATGAACTTGTTTATACATATTGTAAAAATGGTTGAAAGCTATATCGTATTTTCCTAAATATCTATAAGCTAACCAACCAGAAAACCATAATATATCAATATAATCGTTGTTTTTAGGTCCATTATAAGAACTTATTATTTTATATGCTTTTTCATATTCTTTTGTTTTCATAAGTTCTCTTGCATATATATTCCTATATGTATACCAAAATTTTCCAAATTTTTGTTGACCTTCCAAATTATATATTATATCTATAGCTTCTTTATCTTTTTCTATATTTCTATAATATTTTAATTTTGAATATAATAAAGCTTCATTTTCCCTTAATTCCTTTGGTATTTTTTTTATTATATTTCTTATTGAATCTGGGTTATCTTCAATTTCTAAAATGGAAATAAATAATTGTTTATGATCGTTATTAGACATAATATCAATAAGTTTGGCTAAATTATTTAATCTTCCCTTAAATACTAAAATTTCTGCTCTTTCCTTAATAAAATCATCATTTATATATTCTTTAAATTCATTAAAAAACATTTCTTGTTCATCATCTGAAAAAGTATCATTGATCCAAATATTTTTAATTTTATTACCAATTTCTGCATTTAATTTGTTTTTTGTTTTATATTCTTCAACTTTTGATATGTTTAATATTTCATCTTTCAATAATTTAATTTTAACATTAATATCTTTAGTATGAAATATATTAAAGTATTCAGAAACATCGGAAAAATCTATTATTCCACCAAGATAGTAAAATTCTATCCTTTTATTGAAATAATCAAATTCATCAAGAAAATAGTTGTTTTTTACAAAATGAATTAAATCTACTATATCACTTCTTTCCATAACAAATATAGATTTAAAATGATTTAGCAAAATATATGTTTCTATTGCTAATCTATAACCTTCATCATTAATTTCATCTTTTAATTTTTTTGCTTCTTTCCAATTTTTGTCTGATATTTTTTCTTTTATTTTTAGAAAAATTGCTTCGTCTTCTTTGTTCATTAAATATTCGTTTTCGTCTAATCTTTCTATACTTTTGTTTGTATTAAACATTTTTTTCTTAGCAAAAGTATGTTTTGTTGAGCTAAAATACGATAAAAATGTTGTTAAAATTAATATAATAATATTTTTATACATTGAAAAATTAAATAAATCATGTAGATTTATGTTTATGATAATAATATCGTTTAAAATGTCAAAAAATGAGGAAAATATATATAATCTAAGTAAAAAGAGTGATTTTGAACAACCAAAAAACATTGAGACAGTTCCTTATCTAAATAATGATGGGGATAATTTACAAGATATTTTAAATATAGTAGAAAATAATACTAATGATCTGCAAATGCAACTGATTACTGATAACGATGAAAATGTTATTAATGTTGATTTTGAGAATTAATTTTAATTTATATGGATAATATAATTATGATAAGAATTTATTTTATTACAAAATAACACAAACTACAACAAAATATGAGAAATTTTAAAATTAATATTATATTTTTTACATTTTTTACTTTAATATTCTGTTTCAAAGCAACAGCAAACATAGATGTTCCAAAAAGCGATATTATACAATTTTCCGGTAGATTACATATGGATTTATTATACAATAATAATAGGGATAAAACTGACAAAAAAAATACTCTAAAGACATTACGAGATGATTTAAGCGGTTTTTATATTTCTTCTGCAATGTTTAATACTAAATTTAATATATCAAAAGATGCTTTAATAGTAATGAAATTTGATAGTAAGCCAAATTCCATATTATTCAAGGAATTATACTTAATATATACATTAAACGAAAAATCTCACATAGTATTTGGTCAAACTGGAGTTCAACCATCTATGGAAAATATTGGCTATAATTATACAATTTTTAACAATTATTCATTATTTAGTAGTTGCGATTTATTTACTTCGTATTCAAATGGTATTGCCTTAAAATATGATGATACTAGATATGGTGCTTATATAGGAATATATGGAAATAGTATACATGATGTACCAAAAAATGTAAGCAAGATAACATTAATGTTGCGAGGATATTTTAATCCAATTAGAAGTAATAATAATCTTGTACATATAGGTTTTAATGTTTATAATGAAGACAGGAATAATAAATATAATAATATAAATGATATATATCCATTTAATAAAATTCAAAGGGTTGGTCTTGAAGCTGCAATAAATTATTATTTTTTAAATGTGCAAAGTGAATATAGAACTGCATGGATTATACCTGAAAAATATAAAATAACATTTAATAATCTTTATAATTTTTATATTGAAAGTACAATAAATATTACTGGTGAAAGTATGATATATAAAGAAGGTATGTTTAATTTTATCAAAGTTAAAAAACCTTTAAATAAGAGTGGCTTTGGTGCTTTTTCTATATCTTTTAAATTTTCTGAAACAAATATGAACTTAAAAAAGTATAATTATAAAATAAACTGTGGAAAATTTGATGAATATATGATAGCAATGAACTGGAGCCCAGTTGATGGTTTTAGATTTACTTTACAATATTCAAAAATAAAAGAAAATTTTGTGACAAATAGAAATTCTTATGATCTTATACAATTAAAAACTAGAATATTTTTCTAAAAATATTCTTCTGATATAACAGATACTTTTATTTTTCTATTAAATATTTCAATTTCAAGTATATCGCCTTTTGATAACTTGCTATCTCTATTTAAAATTATACCATTTTTTCTTATTAAAGCATAGCCTTGTTTTAGGATTTTTTTCCTATTAAACCTAGAAAGTCTATAAATATTACATCTAAGTATTGCTAACTTATTATAATATTTTTTTCCTATTGTTGAAAGTATATTATGATATAAGTTACTTATTTTTATTAATTGGTTATCTATTATTTTTAAAAATAATTTTATTATTTTAAAAAAAATTGAATCTATTTTTTTTATAAAAGTAGACTTTAATGGTGATAAAAACTCAGCTACGGCTGTTGGTGTAGGCAATCTAAGATCTGATACGTAATCAGCTATAGTCCAATCAATTTCATGACCTATAGCAGTTATTGTTGGAAGTTTTGAGGCAAAAATTTCTCTAGCAAGTAACTCACTATTAAAACACATCAGATCTTCAAAAGAGCCGCCTCCACGAGTAATAACTATAACATCGACAGACTCTTTTAAATTGAAATATTTTATGCCAGCGATTATACTTAAATCTGCATTTTGTCCTTGCACTAAAGATGGATACAGAATAACATCAATTGGCATCCTTTCGTGTAATCTTGATTCTATATCTTTTATAGCAGCTCCTTTTGGTGAAGTTATAATACCTACTTTTTTTATTATTTCTGGTATATTTTTTTTATTGTCAAATAAACCTTCGGATTTTAATTTTCTTTTTCTTTCTTCGATTAATTTTAATAAAGATCCAATACCATTTATTTCAATATTTTCAGCTATTATTTGATAATTTGATCTATCCTTGTATATTGTTAGTCTACCATAAACTATAATTTCCGTTCCATCTTCTAGTTTCGGAGTATTTGTATTTATTGAATTTTTAAATAAAACAACGTTTATTAGTGCTAGTTCGTCTTTTAAATTAAAGTATATATGACCATTGGCAGAAATTTTTAATCCGCTGACTTCACCTATTACTTTTATGTAATAAAATGTATTTTCAAGTAAGGACTTTATTTGTGTTATTAGTTCAGAAACCTTATATTGCTGAATTAGTTGCATATATTATATATTACTAAGTGTGCTATTATAATAATAGTTATTATAATTTAAATCGATCAAATCTCAAGATTATTATTAATAATAATTACAATTGTTTTTGTAATTTAATAACTTATTTATTTGATATTGTCTTGATTAAAACATTTTAAATAATACAATAAAAGTAATATCATTTTTTTAACTATGTTTTCATGGATTTAGAAAAAATTAAAAAAAATTTTTTAGAAAAGGTTAATTCCATCAAGAATTTTGAGCAATTAAAAGAACTTAAAGCAAATTTTTTAGGCAAAAAAAGTGAATTAAATGAATTATTAAAAAACATAGCAAATTTAACATCAGACAAAAAGAAAGAAATTGGATCAAAAATTAATGAACTCCGAGGATTTATAGTATCAAAGTTAGAAGAAATTGAAAAAGTTATAAAAGATAAATTAATTAAAGAAGAATTAGAAAAAGAATCACTTGATATAAGTTTACCTGTAAGACAATCAAATATTGGTTTTATACATCCAATATCTAAAGTCCAACAAGAATTTAGAGAAATTCTTTACTCTATGGGATTTACAATAACAAACGGATCAGAAATAGAAAATGATTGGAATTGTTTTGAAGGTTTAAATATACCAAAACATCACCCAGCAAGGCAAATGCAGGATACATTTTATCTAAATAACAATGAGGATAATGATAAAAGTATCTTACTAAGAACTCAAACAAGCTCAATGGAAATAAGAGAAATGAGTGGTAAAAAACCTCCATTTAAATTTTTTTGTACAGGAAAGGTCTTTAGAAGTGAGATGGATGCAACACATGCACCAATGTTCCATCAAATGGAAGGTGTATATCTTGACAAAAATATAACAATGCAAGATTTAAAAAATTGCTTGATAACTATATTAAAAAAATATTTTGACATAAATAAAGTTCCATTAAGATTTCGTCCTAGCTATTTTCCTTTTACAAGTCCAAGTGTAGAAGTAGATATAAAATATAAGAAAGAATCAGATAGAATTCTTTTAGGAGAAGGAGATAATTGGATTGAAATACTTGGTGCAGGAATGTTACATCCAAACGTTTTAAAAAATGTAGGAATAGATAATAACGAGTATCAAGGTTTTGCATTTGGTTTTGGTATAGAAAGAATGGCTATGCTAAAGTATGGAATAAAAGATATAAGAAATCTTTACGATGGAGATATAAGATTTCTAAAACATTATGGATTTAGAATATTTGAATAACTTATTAACATTATGATTAGAAAATTTTTTTTAAGACAAATTTTAAGATGTTTAAAAGTTAGTTGTAAATTTGAAACTAAAGTTGATGATTTACCTAAAAAAGGAATATTTATATCAAATCATGTATCTCATATAGATCCAATACTTTTGTATGCTTTTCTGCCAAATAATCCTATAATGGTATTAAATAGCTCTATTCTTAGGAAAAGATTTGTCAGATTTTTTCTAAAAGGAGCCGACATTCTTGAATTTAATCCAATAGACCCAAAATCTTTAAAAGAAGTTTTAACAAAACTTGAAGATGGTAGAAGTTGCCTAATATTCCCAGAAGGTAGAGTTACAAAGAGTGGCGGTATGATGAAAATTTACGAGGCACCAGGTATATTGGCTGATAAAGCTGGTGTACCATTAATTCCAATATGGATAGAAGGCATGGAATATAGTTGTTTCTCAGAATTAAAAGGAAAAATGCCTACAAGACCATTACCAAAAGTAGTTATAAATATTGGAAAACCTGAAGAAATAAAACTTAAAGATGAATTAAGAAGAGAAAGAGATTATCTTAGCCATTTAGTTCATAGAATATTATTAGAACTGAATTTTAGGACAATATATGATAATAAAATATCCATGTTTTATCTATTAATAAAATCGTCAAAAATACATGGAAAACACGGTTTATTTAAAAGACCTTATGTTCTTGAAGATGCTAAAAGAAAACCACAAACTTATAAAGATGTGGTTATTAAGAGTTTTATACTAGGTAACTATTTTAAAGAACATTTTAAAGAACAAGAAAATGTTGGTATACTTTTACCTAATTCATGTGCAAATTTTTGTACATTTTTTGGATTACTTGCATATGATAGAGTTCCAGCCATGTTAAATTTTTCAAGTGGTACAGCGAATGTAATTTCAATGTGCAAAACGGCTGTTATAAATAATGTAATAACTTCAAAGGAATTTATAGAAATTGCAAAATTAGATGAATTAATATATGCATTAAAAAGTACAGGAGTAAAAATATATTATTTAGAGGAAATTGCTAAAAATTTTACTATTAAAGATAAATTGAAAGCTTTTTGGCAATATAAAATTAAGGATATACCATTTAAATATAGCGGGAACAAAAATTGTGCTGTTTTATTTACATCCGGTTCTGAAGGTACACCTAAAGCTGTTGTAATAACACATTCAAATTTGGTTGCCAATATAATGCAGTGCAAATGTATGATAGACATAAACAATACAGATACAATTTTTAATGTCTTACCTATGTTTCATTGTTTTGGTTTAACTGTTGGAACAGTTTTTCCTTTGATTGTTGGTGGTAAGGTATTTTTATATCCTTCTCCTTTACATTATAGAATAATACCAGAAATAGTTTATGAAATAGGTGCTACAACAATGTTTGCAACAGATACTTTCTTTAAAGGCTATGCAAAAGTTGCTCACTCGTATGATTTTAATAGTATGAGAATTGTGTTGGGCGGAGCTGAATCTGTAAGACAGGATACAAGAAATATTTGGTCAGAAAAATTTGGCGTTAGACTTTTAGAAGGTTATGGAACCACAGAATGCTCGCCAGTGTTGACAGCAAATAACTTGGTATATTGCAGGTTTGGATCTATAGGTCAGTTATTACCTGCTCTTGAATATAAATTTAAACATGTTGATGGTATAGATAAAGGTGGAATAATTTGCTTTAAAGGACCAAATATAATGAAAGGTTATATAAAATCGGAAGAACCTGGTAAAATCATTCCAATTGAAGACGGTTGGTATGAGACTGGTGATATTGGTTATGTTGATGAGGCAGGTTATTTTTATATAACTGATAGGCTTAAAAGATTTGCTAAAATAGGCGGTGAAATGATTTCACTAACTGCAGTTGAAAATTTAGTTGAAAAATGTTATGAATGGATGAAAACTGAATTTCAATATGGGGCTGTTTCTATACCACATGAAAGTAAAGGGGAACAAATAGTGTTAGCTACAAATAATAAAATGGTTAATAAAGAAACTCTACAAAGTTATGTAAAAAATAACGGAATTTCAGAGCTTTTTTTACCTAAGATTATTTTGTACAAAGAAGAGTTTCCTCTATTTAGTACTGGTAAAAGAAACAATGTTGAATTAAAAAAAGAAGTTATTAAAGAATTATCAAAAAAAATGGATTGAAATGGCTATTAAAGAAATAAAAGAATATATAAAAAATATTTTTGAAAATATAAAATTTGTTTTTTCTGAATCTAAAGAAAAAATAAAAAATCTTGAAGAAAATAATATGGACTTGGCTATTGAATATTTTGAATATGGTATTGTAGACGAATGTCGCAACAGATTAAAAATTATGCTCAGGTTGTGGCCAAAAAATAATAAAGTAAAATATCTAATGGGACTTGTATGTATATTGTACAGAGATAATGATAATGCTTTGAAATATTTATCTGAAGTAAAAGAAGAAAAACAAGAATTTGCAGAAAAGTTAATTAACATAATAAATTTTAATAAGGCCGAAAAAATTATTGATGCTTATAAAGAAAAGCAAGATTTATCAAATATTGAAAGTGTTATAGGTAATGTTAAAATTTAAAATATTACTAATACTTTTTGTATCCTTAATATTACAAGGTTGCCAAACAACTGAACCGATAAGAATAGATAGACGTGGAAGAGCAATAGCGAGTAACGATAATTATGATGATTTATATAACTATAGCGTTTATGAGGAAGGTTATACAATAAGTGATCCACTTGAGAGTATGAATAGGGTTTTTTTTAAATTTAATGTTTTCTTATTAGAAAATGTGGCTGATCCAGTAATAAGTTTCTATAAAAAAAATGTAAATGAAGCGATTAGAGATTCTATATCTAATGTTGGAGAAAGAATCCAAGATCCAATGATATTATTTAATTCCTTATTACAATTGGATTTTGTTAATGCTAGTAAAACATTTTTTGTTTTTATTGCTAATATGACAGTAGGTTGTTTAGGTTTATTTGATCCAGCAAAAAAGTTGTTTTCTGTAGAAAGAGAAAAAAGAGACTTGGGACAAACATTAGCATACTATGGTGTCGGAAATGGAATATTTGTTATGGCACCAATATTTGGTCCTTATAGTTTTAGAGATGGTTTTGGTTTAACAGCATCTTTTTATATAAATCCATTATCATATAATGGTCTTTCTCTTGCTACGGAAAAAAGTTGGACTCCTTGGTATCTAGTGACTCCTAAATATTTTGCTCAATATGTTGATACTGTTGACGGCGCTGTTGATTTAAATAAGAATTTTGTGCAAAGATCATTTGACCCATATATTTTTGTAAGGGATAGCTATGTACAAAATAGAAGATATAATATTAATAAAATAAAAAATAGGTAATTATGAGAAGAAATATATTTAAAAGCATTTTAATTATTTTAGCTTTATCAATATCTTTAGTTTTTGCTAATGCAAACAAAGGTATAACTGATTTTATAAATAATTTTGCAAAAAAATTTGAAACAATAGAATCCTTAGACCAACAAAGAAAAAAAGAAGTTGAAACTTTTATATTATCAAGACAGATATTGGATTTTAATTGGATGGGAGATTTTATACTTGGCAAACATAAAAAAACAATTACAGAAGAAGAAAGAAATAAATTTATAGAAGAATATTCAAAATTTTTAATAAGAAACTATTTGTCTGTATTACACTACTACACTGGAGATAATTATAAAATAGTTTCTATAGAAAAACAAAAAAATAGTAGTATTTATATAGTACAAACTACAGTAAAATACGACAATGACAAATTAATTAAAAATAACTTTAGAATAGTTGAAAAAAATGGTAAATATTATATAACAGATATAATAACCGAAGGTATAAGTTTTATAAATGCACAAAGATCCGAAGTAAATTCTTTGATAACATCAAAGGGATTTGATAAATTTTTAGAGGAGTTAAAAACCAGAAATGCAACAAAATAGAGAAATTTGTTTTGATACAGAAACTACAGGACTATATCCAGAAAATGGAGATAGGCTTATAGAAATCGGTTGCATTGAACTTATTGATGGTAAAAGAACTAGTAATTTTTTCCATGAATTAATAAATCCAGAAAGAGACGTGCCAGAAGAAGCATCTAGTATACATGGTATAACGACAGAACAATTAATTGACAAGCCAAAATTTTCAGAAATAGCACAAAAATTACTGGATTTTTTTAGCGATTCTCCTTTAGTTGCACATAATGCGACTTTTGATATGAAATTCGTAAATTATGAATTTGAATTATTGGGACATGATAAGCTAAAAAATAAGATCATAGACTCTTTAATTCTTGCGAAAAGTAAATTTCCTGGCCAGAAAAATAATCTTGATGCTCTGTGTAAAAGATTCAATATAGACAATTCAGCAAGAACTTTCCATGGTGCCTTGCTTGACGCTGAATTATTGGCTGATGTTTATATTGAACTCAATGGTGGTGCGCAAAAAAGCTTTATAGAGGATAAAAATGTTTCTATTAGTTTGAATAATATTGATATTGAAGATTTTTTGTCACAAATAAAAAATAAAAAAGTTTTGCCAAGCCGTAATTTTAAAATTTCGGAAGAAGATTTGTTGAAACATAAGGAATTTTTGGATAAATATATTCCAAATAATATATGGAACATTAGTACATGATATGACTGAAATTATTTTTTATTGTATTGATTCGGATATAAATAAATTTTTGTTTAATTTTTTTAAACAACTTATATTTAGGAATAATAAGAAAATACTTTTATACTCAAACTCTGCAGATAAATTAAAAAAACTTGATAAAATATTGTGGGATTTTTGTGAGAACACTGATTTTTTACCACATTCTATTTATGATCCTAAAAATGAATCTAAAAAATACGAGAGGCTTTTGCTATCTAATGAGTTATTAAATTTTAATTCTGCTGATTATCTTTTGATAAGTAATTTTTTGGATAACTTCGATTTTATTGATGTATTTGAAAAAGTTTTTTATGTTTTTACTAATGCTAATAAAAATAGTGTAAATCAGGCAAAATCGGCTTTTGATGAATACGATAAAATGGAATATAAAATGACTCTTAATACTAAAATAGATGGTAAATGGGTATGTTTAGATAAATTTAAGCAATAATTTACTCTATATATTCTCTTCATTTTCTATAAATTCTAACTTAGCGCCACACTTGGATAATTTTTCCATAAAACCATCATAGCCCCTATTTATATGATATATTCTACTTACCTCGGTTATACCGTCAGCTGCCAAGCCAGCCAGAATCAATGCCATGCCAGCTCTTAAATCAGAAGCCATAACATTTGCACCCGAATAATTTTTAACACCATTAATTGTTGCAAGATTTCCATCTGTAACTATATTTGCACCAAGCCTATTCAATTCTGGCACATGCATAAATCTATTTTCAAAAATTGTTTCTTCTATTGTTGATACGCCTTCAGTTTTACCTAATAATGTCATCATTGAGGCCTGAGCGTCAGTAGGAAAACCAGGAAAAACCTCAGTAACAATGTTAGTAGGTATTAAAGGTTTATCATAAAATACTCTTATCTTATCAGCACTTATTGAATCAAAACCAACTCCAATTTGTTTTAATATTTCAATTGGTTTTTTAAGTGTATGTTTAAAATCTATTCCATCAAGTATAAGATCTCCTTCTGTAATAGCTGCTGCAACCATATAGGTAAAAGCTTCTATTCTGTCCCCCATAACTTTATATTCATTATCATATAATTCTTCAACGCCATTGATAATAATTGTATCGGTACCAGCATTTGATATATCAGCTCCAGCATTTAATAAATAATTGCATAAATCAACAATTTCTGGCTCTTTCGCTGCATTTCTTATAACGGTTCTACCTTCAGCTAATGTTGCTGCCATTATTGTGTTATGTGTTGCCCCAACTGAAGGAAAACGTAGTGATATATCAGCCCCTTTTAATTTTTTATTACTTGATTTTGCATTTGCAATAACATATCCATTTTCTATTCTAATATCTACATTCATTTTTTCTAATGCGTCTATGTATATATCACATGGTCTTGGGCCTATTGCACAACCACCAGGCAAAGAAACTTTTGCTTCACCAAATCTGCCCAATAAAGATCCTAATACCCAAAAAGAGGCTCTCATTTTACTAACTATTTCATATGGTGCTTCAACTGTATTTATATTTTTTGCGTCAACGATAAAGGCTTTTTTGCCATCAATTTCATCGTTATTAATTTCCAATGAGGCTCCTAAATACGTTAGTAGTTCTATTGTAGTTGTTATATCAGCTACAGATGGAACATTAAACACTTTTGACTTTCCATTTATTAAAATACTTGCCATAAGTATGGGCAATGAAGCATTTTTTGCTCCAGATATATGTAATAAACCATTTAATCTATTGCCCCCTTCTATAACAAGTTTTTTCATAAAATCTACTTTTACTTTTTATTTAACGACGATAGGACAAAAAATAGTTTTTTCCCTTCCATTTTTGGTGTTGTATCAATTTTTGAAACGTCAGAAAGCTCATCTATTATTTTGTCAGCCATTTCCTTAACTAAATCTGAGTGTATGATCTCTCTACCTCTAAATTGAAAGGAAAATCTAACTTTATTGCCTTGTTCAAAAAATTTTCTTGCTTGTTTTATTTTTACATTATAATCGCCTAAGGCTATGTTTAATGAAAGCTTTATTTCTTTTGTCTCTATAATCTTTTGTTTTTTCTTAGCTTCGGCAGCTTTTTTTTGATTTTGGTATCTTATCTTACCATAATCTGCTATTTTACACACAGGAGGTTCAGAATTCGGCGATACTTCCACTAAATCCAATCCTTCTGCTCGTGCCATACTTATAGCTTTAAAAGTTGAAACTATTCCTAACATTTGACCATTGTTGTCTATCACTCTGACTTCTTTGGACTTTATCTGTTCGTTTATATTTAGTTCGTTATTTGCCAAGTTATTTGCTCTTTATTAAAGTTACTAATTAATTCTTTAATACATTGTATTAATCAAATAATATTATTGTGTTTTTTTATTTCAATGAGTTTTAAGTATTTTCTTTATTTTGTAATAAATATATAATAAATTATGAATATTTATTGTAACCAATATCTGTTTCTAATTTAAAAGATCCTTTAATAAGGATATTTTTCATAAAAATTATATCACTATCAGAAAATCAAAGCAAAAAAATAATTTAAAGATTATGATTTTATGCAATAGTTTATTATGTTCTTATCAAGAACGTATCTATAATATCTTGACAAAAATCAACGGTTATTATAAATATAGCAACTAATTCTACTTTAAAATATTTTATAAATAAAAAAATAAAAACATGCAGAGATTTAAAATTACAAAGTATGGTTATGAAAAGCTAAGAAATAAACTAGATGAACTTATTCACATTGAAAGACCTAAAATATCAAAATCTATAGGTGAAGCAAGAGCTTTAGGCGATCTTAGTGAAAATACAGAATATAGCTCTTCAAAAGAAAAACAAGCAATAAATGAAGCAATGATATCTTCATTGAGTGAAAAATTATCAAATGCTGAGATTGTTGATATTAATAAATTATCAGGTGATGTTATAGACTTTGGAGCAACAGTACATATGCTTGATGAAGATACAGAAAAAGGGATAACTTATACTTTATTAAGCGAATTTGAAACAGATTTAGGCAAAAATAAAATTTCTGTCGATTCACCAATAGGTAGAGCACTTGTAGGAAAAAAAGTTGGTGAATCTGTTGAAATTAAGATTCCTAGTGGTATAAAATATTACGAAATAACAAATATAGAATGGAAAGGAGATTAAAAAAATATGTTTGCGAAAATATTTAGTTTTATATTGGTATATATACTTAGTATATTAAATTTCATAGTTGTACTTAGTCCTTTAACTTTTTTAGTTCTTGGAAAATATTTTTTAGCTACTTCTGCACAGGATCGTTATATAGAATCATTGATATTTTTATCAATATCATCTACAACAGCCCTTATGTTACTTTTTTTATTTTTTGATTTTTGTTTTTCTTCAAGTGTTAGATATTATGCTAAAAGAAGTGTATTAGCTACAAAGGACGACAAGTATAATGATATTTCCGAAGCATTTGAAAAAGTAAAATTAAAATTTAATAGGCAAGACATAAAATTATATATAAATGATTCAAATGAAGTTAATGCTTATGCAGTAGGCAGTTTAAGAAAGAATATAATTGTTATAACAACTGCCTTATTAAATCTATATAGATCAGAAACAGAAAATAGAGAACAGTTTTTAAAATATGTTGAAGGTATAATGGGTCATGAAATTTCACATATAATAAACAAGGATTATTTTACAGCATTACTTTTGATAATAAATGAAAGAGCAAACAACTTTGTATCTGGTATCATACAAATCATATTTACTATTTTTGTTAGAATAATATGTATAATACCAGTAATAGGTAACTATATATCAATTGCTATAGATTCATTGTATAATTTTTTGGATTTTATTATAAATTTTTTTTATAAATTTGTTATATTGAACATATATAAATTTATTCAATTACAGATAAGTAAAAGTATTGAATATAGGGCGGACTCACAAGGAGCAGAAGTTGTAGGAGGAATAGAAATGTCAAAAGCCTTGAGTTTGCTTGGGGATAGTGGTTATTTTTCAATCTTTTCTTCTCATCCTAGTACAAAAAGTAGAATGAACAATGTAGCAGATATTGATGAAACAAGTAATACTATAAAGCCAGTTTATGGTGTAAATTTGACATTTTTGTTGTCTTTCTTTATACTAATTGGAACTTGTTTTTGGAGCTATAAACTTGCAAAAGTTGATGCTTTAATTAGAGATTATTATAACATTACTATGTTTTTTAAGAACAAATTTATTGTTTTGAAAACAAAATTGATTCTTATAAAAAATAATCTAAATGGTTTTATTCGTTGAAAAAGCAAGGGATATGAATAGTGGTTACACTACGATATATAATAATATTTAGTAAATCAATGAATAATAAATAACTATTGACTATTATTAAACAGGACATATTATATACTTATAATTAATAAAAGACTACTATTATGAGCAAAAAATATTTAATTTTACCACTGCTGATTTTAACGTTTGCATGTGGAGGGGGTAACAACTATGATGTTGTTAATACTGAAGAAGAGGCAACATTTATAAATGAAAAGGTTGCATCCGAACGACCAAAAGAAGATAGAGTTTTCTTTAAATTTGATAGTTCGGCCTTAAGTGATCGTTCAAAAAGAACTCTAGATAAAATAGCAAATTGGTTAGAAAACAACGAAGATGTAAATATCTTAATAGAAGGTCATTGTGACGAAAGAGGCACAAGGGAATATAATTTAGCTCTTGGACAAAGAAGAGCAAATGCTGTTAAAAAATATCTTGTTTCACAAGGTATAAGTGCTAAAAGAATAAAGACTATAAGCTATGGAAAAGAAAAACCAGCAGTACTTGGTAAAGGAGAGGCTGTTTGGTCAAAAAACAGAAGATCTGTTATAGTTAAGAGATAAAGAATTTTTTTGTTAATGTCTTTCAAAATCCCCGTTAGGGGATTTTTTTAGGTCTTCCGAAGTCTAATAATTGTCCTAATATATTTTTATGATAAAAAATTATCGTTTTTGGTTTCAAATTACAAAAAAAGTTTAGAAAAAAACACTGATGAGATTGGTGTATTTTTTGGTTATGCAAGTATATTTAACTTAGAGGACTCTTGTAAAGATATAATAATAAATAAAGCATTTAAAGATACGATTACCAAAAATAAAACAATTCCATTATTGTGGCAGCATGACAGAAATAAAATTATAGGCAATATATATAATTTAAGGGAAGATTATATTGGACTTTATATTGAAGGAAAAGTAAATTACGTAAAATATTATAAAATTTATTCATTAATAAAAAACAATTTGTTGAAGGGACTAAGTATAGGTTATATTGCAAATAAATTTACATTTGATCCAAAAGGGAGGAGAATAATAAAATCATTAGATTTGATTGAAGTGAGTTTAGTTTTGTCACCTGCAAATAAGTTATCAAACGTAATTTATTGTAAATAATTACTTATGATAAGGATGGTTATTATTTATTGTGTGCACTCTATATAGCTGCTCTATTAGCATAACTCTAACCATTAAATGTGGATAGACCATTTTACCAAATGATAAAACAAAATCAGCTTGTTTTATTATAAAGTTTGGTAAGCCATTAGCCCCTCCTATTATAAAATCAATATCGCTATTAATTGAATATTTATTAATAATATTTACAAATTCATTCGTTGTTATAATTTTACCATGCTCATCAAGTACTATGATCTTATTACCTTTATTTAATTTCTTTAATATTTCAAAACCTTCATATTCTTTTTGTTCTTCAATGTTTTTATAATTTGAGTGCGGTTTTATTTCTATTAAATTTATATTAAAATTAATTCTTTTTTTATATTCTTCAAATAAATTTAGATATGGATCCAATTTTTTAAACACACCAAAAGATATTATATTAATTTTCATAATTAATCTTTGATTTTTAAATTAATAATACTAATATTATGCCAGTTTATTCTCTCATTGAGAAATATCAATATTTTGACAATTTTAAAGGTAAGGATTATGCCAAATAAAGAAAACAAACAAAAAGATGACAATGAGACGTGGAAAGAGGTTATAGAAAATTTAAGAAATAATAAGCGTTCAAGGAGTACTAATAGTCTAGACATAGAGTATGATATTGTTAAAGATAAAGATGATAATCAAGATAAGAGAAAAAGTAAAAAAAATAGCAAAGGTGTTTTTATATGAATATAATAATTTTGTTAATAGCAGTTATTTTTGTTTATAAGTTGTTATTTAGTAATTTTGGTCTTACTTCTGATGAAGAAAAAAGAAAACAAAATAATGTAGCTAATAATTTTATAAAAAATGTAACAAATACTGAACCAAATAATAATTCTAAAAAAGTTATAGTCTTTGGAGATATAGAAGAATTTAATAAAATATATAAAAATTATATAAATAGAGTATCTAAACAAAAAACATTGCAAGATAAAGACGAATTTGATGAAAATAAATTTCTAAAATCTGCTGAAAAAGTTGTGGGAATGGTAATGGATGCTTTTTCTGAAAAAAGATTGGATGTGCTTGAAAAAATGCTGATTACAGACTTGTTTCAGATATTTAAAAAAAAGATAGAAAATAGTGTAGATATAATATATAAATCTGTTATAGTAGCAGTTACTGATAAAAAGATAGAATCAAAAATTCTTGATAAAAAAAATAAGGAAATTACTATTAGAATTAATACAGATCAAATAAATTATATAGAAAATACTCAAGGAGAGATAATTAATGGCTCTAAAGATAAAATTGTTAAAGTAGAAGAACTTTGGACATTTGTTAAAGATCAAACAAAAAATCAAGAAAATGATGTTTGGTTGTTAAAATCAATCAATAATGTATAAAATATATTTCTTACTAGTTTTGGTACTATTTAATGTTATTTTGTGCTCCAAAAATTTATATTCAAGTTCAAAGATCAAGTATAAAGCCGAAATAAGATTAGATAGTAGTTCAAAAATTAAAAAAGTAGACTTTGTTGATTTAAAAAACTGGAAAAATGAAGATTTTGGAATTGCTTTAGAATTATTTATAGAATCATGCGATAGATTTTCAAATTTTGATGAAGACAAAAAAATAATGCCACAAATAAGTAAAAAAATAATCAGAAAAGATATTGATGGTATATGTAAAATAGCAAGAACTATAAAATCGTATGAAAGTAAATATAAAAAGATATTTTTTGAAAAATTTTTCATACCTTATGAAGTTATTTCTAATAAGTCATTATTTACTGGATATTATATACCAATAATAAAAGCAAAGAAAGAAAAAGACTTAATATATAAATACCCTATATATAAAAAACCACCTGAATTAACAAGTAAAAAATACTATACAAGAAAGCAAATACATTTTGGTGCTATAAGTAATAGAAATTTGGAAATTATGTACACAAATGATCCGATAGAGTTATTTTTTCTACATATACAAGGTTCTGGTATTGCTAGAGTTGTTGATCGAGATAAAACTGTGTACATAGGTTATGATGGCAAAAATAATCACAAATATTCTTCATTATGGGATCATGTACAAAAAAAAGGGTTACTTAATAAAGATACAAAAAGAAATGCAAAATCAATAAAACATGTACTTAGAAGTAGTAATAAAAATGTTAATGATATATTAAATATGAATGACTCATATGTTTTTTTTAAAATTATAAAAGATAATACTATAAAAGGTGCTTTTGGAACAAAACTTGTTCCTCAAAGAACAATGGCTATTGATATTAAATATATTCCATTAGGCTTTTTGTTATGGGTTGAAACAATTCATAATTTAGAGCATAGAAATTTAAGTTTTAATAAAATTGTGCTGGCTAATGATGTAGGTTCAGCAATAAAAGGAGCTGTAAGGGGAGACATATTTTTTGGTTTTGGCTCAAAAGGAGAAGATAGCGCAAGTTTTCAGCATTCAAGTGGCAAGTATTTTTTATTAATTCCGAAAAAAATAGCGAGAAAATTATGATTTTTGATTATTGGCAAAAAGAAGTTAATAAATGTAAAAAATTAAAAGAAAGTAATAGAATTAGAAAAACAATAGATTTTAATAAAAATATAAAAGTAAGAACAGAAAGTACCGAAGTCTATAATGATATTGAAAACCAGACACAAAATAAGAAACCATTGTCAAAAAATGAAACACTTGGAATAGATAGAAACACAGATAAAAAATTAAAAAATGGACAAATAAAAATAGATATGACTATTGATTTCCATGGTATGACATTAGATGAAGCATTTGATAATTTATTACGTAAATTAATTTCAGCTTATGAAAATAATTTAAGATGTATACTCCTAATAACTGGCAAAGGTAAAAACACAAAACCAGGAAGAGAAACAATAAAAGGTAATATAGAAAAGTGGCTCAAACATCCACTCTTATCTGATAAAATAATAAAATATGTAGATGCTGATGCAAAGCACGGAGGAACAGGCGCTATCTTTGTTCTTTTAAAAAGAGATAGAAAACATTTTGAACAATATTAATTTAATCTCTCCATTTTATCTTACTTAAATCAACATTATTCTCCATCATTTCCCAAAGTGGACTCATTTCTCTGAGTCTTGGTACTTCTTCATGAATTCTTTTTATAAAATAGTCAACTTCTTCTTCTGTTGTAAATCTTCCAATTCCTACTCTTATAGATGAATGTGCCATTTCAGGACTTGTTCCTATAGCTTCTATTACATAAGATGGTTCCAAATCAGAAGAAGAACAAGCGGAACCTGAAGACAAAGCAACATTATTTATTGCCATCATTAATGATTCACCCTCTATTCCGGCAAAACTAAAATTCAAACACCCAGGCCATCTATTAAGCCTATCACCATTTAAGTATGTTTTATCTATTTTTAGTATACTGTCAATCATTTTATCTGATAATTTGCTTATTCTTTCTTTATCAATCCACATTTCCTCTTTAGCTATTTCGGCGGCTTTACCTATACCAACTATAAAAGGTACAGCCAAAGTACCAGATCTTAATCCCCTCTCTTGACCTCCACCATGCATTTGTGCTTCAATCCTAACTCTTGGTTTTCTTCTTACATACAAAGCGCCAATGCCTTTTGGTCCATAAATTTTATGACCAGATATACTCATTAAATCTATGTTCATTTCATCAACATTTAAAGGTATTTTACCAAAAGCTTGTGCACAATCTGTATGAAAGTATACATTTTTTTCTCTACAAATTTCTCCTATTTCTTTTAATGGTTGTATAACTCCTATTTCATTATTTACACCCATTATTGAAACCATAATAGTCTTATCAGTTATGGCTTCTTTTAGTTTGTTAAGATTAATTATTCCATTTGGTTCAACATCTAAAAAAGTAACTTCAAAATTATCCTTTGTTTGTAAGTATTTACATGTTTCTATAACACATTTATGCTCTGTTTTAACTGTGACTATATGATTTTTAATTTTATTTCTATTAAAACGCATAACTCCTTTTATAGCTAAATTGTTTGATTCTGTAGCTCCAGAAGTAAAAATTATATCTTTATCATCAGCGCCTATAACATCTGCAATTTGTTGTCTTGCTTTATCAACATATTTTTCAGCTTCCCAACCAAATATGTGTGATTTTGATCCAGCATTTCCAAACTCATTTGTCATTGTTGGCATCATTTCATCAAGTACCCTCTTATCCATAGGTGCTGTTGCCTGATAATCAAAATATATTCTTTTTTTTTTCCATGTAAATCATAATAAATATTATTTGTTAATATAATTTATTAAATAAATTTATTCAATATTTTGTAATGATTTATATTATGTTCTTATTAATAAGATATTTATAATAACAAATATTTTCATTCTTTAATAATCTTTGTAGTTTTTTACATATTCTTTACTTTTCTAAAAAGAAAAATACAATCTCCTTATTAAAAATGAGATTAAATTTCAAAATAATAATATGTGTGGAATCGTTGGGATAATAAGTAAAAAAGAAGATGTAACCAAAAAGACAATAAATATGTTAAAACAGCTTGAATATAGAGGTTATGATTCATCAGGTATAACAGTTATTAAAAACGAAAATTTTATAACGATTAAAAACATAGGTAAAATTAACAATCTTGAAAAAAAAATTATAGAATATGGTGATATATCATCAAATATAGCAATTGCCCATACTAGATGGGCCACACATGGAAAAGTGTGTTGTGAAAATGCACATCCTCATATTTCCTATAAAAACGATATTGCAATAGTTCATAATGGAATAATAGAAAATTACATTGATTTGAGAAACTTTTTAGTGAATGAGGGATATAAATTTATTAGTGAAACTGATTCTGAAGTTATATGTAATCTAGTATCCTATAATTTGATGAAAAATAATGACATAAAAGAAGCTTTTTCAAAATCAGTAAAACAACTTAATGGCAGTTATTCGATAGCTCTTATATGTAAGTCTAATCCTGATAAAATATTTGTAACTAAAAAAAATGCTCCTTTAGTAGTAGGTATTGGTAATAATGAAAATTACATAGCTTCATCAATAGTTGCTTTTTCAGGTATAACAAATAAAATCATTACTCCAAATGACAATGATGTTGGAATAATTACTGAATCAAATATTGAATTTTATAGTTCTGATGGGTTATTGTTAAAAAAAGAAATTGAGGAAATAAAAGTTGATGATTTTAATACAGATAAAGGAAATTTTGAGCATTATATGCTTAAAGAAATATATGAACAACCAGATGTTCTGAAGAGAACTATATCGGAATACATAGATATAAATAAAAATGAAATTATATTTCCTAATTTTAAATTTGATTTATCAAAAATTAACTTTCTTACAATTGTCGCATGTGGTACTTCATATCATGCAGGCTGTGTAGCTAAATATTTTATAGAGGACATGACTGGTATTTTTGTAAATGTTGATATAGCATCAGAATTTAGATATAGAAGTAATCCTATAACAGATAATGGTTTGGCAATATTTATTTCACAATCAGGAGAAACAGCAGATACTATAGCAGCATTAAATTACTGTAAAAAGAAAAAACAAAATATATTATCAATTGTGAATGTAACACAAAGTACTATAGCAAACTTGTCAGATGTTATCTTAAAAACTATGGCTGGTACTGAAATAGGAGTGGCTTCAACAAAGGCATTTACAGCACAAGTATCCTTATTATATTTGTTAGCAATAGAGATTGCTAAAAAGAAAAATAAAATAACAATTGATAAATATCATGAACTAATTGAAAATTTTGTAAAATCAAAAAATATTTTAAAAGAATCATTACAAACAGATAAAATTAATGAAATAAAAAGAGTATCACAAAAATTATCAAAAACAAAAAATATAATTTGTATAGGTAGAAATATATTATATCCAATAGCTTTAGAATGCGCATTAAAGATAAAAGAGGTTAGCTATATACCAACAAACGGAATAGCAAGTGGCGAATTAAAACATGGTACAATAGCTTTAGTTGATAATAAAACATTTGTTATTGCTTTGAATAATAGTCAACTTTTATATGAAAAAAATCTTTCTTCTATAGAAGAGATTTTGGCTAGAAAAGGTAAGGTTATTGTTATTGGGGATAAAATTGAGAAAAAGCAACATTTGTTTTCTTTTATTAAAACACCAGAAACATTTAATAACTTTGAAATATTACTTTCAATGATAATACCAATACAACTTCTAGCTTATTATATAAGTACAATGCGTGAAATAGATGTTGATAAGCCACGTAATTTAGCTAAGTCAGTAACAGTTGAATAACAAATAATTACAACCAATCGTCACAACTTTTAATATAAAAACCCTTCATTATTTGTACTAGGCTTGTGTATATAAATAAGATAACTAAAAGCCAACTAAAATAACTTACAGGTAAACTAGTCAAATGTATCGCTGGACCTATTTTTGTATAAGGTATAATTACAGCTAAGAGTGCCGACAAAGTTGTTGTAAATATAACACTGTATGAAGCAGTACTATTAATAAATGGTATTTTATCAGTTCTTAATACATGTATTATAGCTGTTTGAGTAACCATACTTGCTATAAACCAACCACTATTAAATTTTGCTTGATCCCAACCCAGAAATTTATACATTATAATAAACAAAATTATATCACATATCGAACTCATTGGCCCAACTAACAGAACAAATTTTTTTATTGATGATATACACCACTTTTTTTGGACTTTAAGATAATCATGATCAACATTATCCCAAGGTATTGATACTTGTGATAAATCATAAAGTATGTTTAAAACCAGAATTTGTACAGGTAGCATTGGTAAAAAAGGTATAAATAAACTAGCAAAAAGTATTGAAAAAATATTACCAAAATTTGAACTTAAAGTCATTTTTATATATTTTATTATATTACAGAATATTTTTCTACCTTCAACTACACCATCTACTAGCACATTTAAATCTTTTTTAAGTAAAATTATATCTGCGGACTCTTTTGCTATATCGACAGCAGAATCAACTGATATTGCTACATCGGCCTCCCTCATAGCTGGAGCATCATTTATTCCATCACCCATAAAACCAACTGTATGTCCATCTAATTTTAGATGTTTTATTATTCTTAGTTTTTGTTGCGGTGATAATTTTGCAAAAATATCAGTTTTTTCAACCTCCTTTCTTAGTGCATTATCATCCATATTTTCTATATCTCCACCAAGTAAGACTCTTGTATTGTCTAATCCTACCTTTTTACAAACATGAGCTGCGATTATATCACTGTCGCCTGTAAGGACTTTAACTTTCACATTGGCGTTCTTTAAAGATTCGACAGCTGATTTTGCAGATTGTTTAGGCGGGTCTAAAAAACTTAGATAACCCATAAGGACCATATCCTTTTCTGTATTAACTGTTATATTATTTATATCTTCTATTTCATTTTTTTGAGCTATAGCTAAAACCCTCATACCTTCATTACTAAGTTTTAAGATAGTTGATAATATTTCATCTTTTATTTCCTCGTTAATTTCTGTTATTTTGCCTTTATATTCTGCATATTTACAAATTTTCAACATTTCTTCTATCGCACCTTTCGTAATCATTTGTATTTTACCTTTTTTATCTTTAAGAACTACTGACATTCTTCTTCTCACAAAATCAAAAGGAATTTCATCTATTTTTTGATATTCAAAATTTAAATTATAAAAACTATTTTCAACTGCTTTATCTATTATTGCTAAATCAAGGAGATTTTTTAATCCAGTTTGAAAATTACTATTTAAGTAAGCGTGCCTTAAAACTCTTGAATCTTCGTTTCCATGGATATCCAAATGGTATTGTAAAACAACAACATTTTCCGTTAAAGTTCCTGTTTTGTCGCAACATAATATATCCATTGCACCAAAATTTTGTATTGAATTTATATTTTTTACCACTGTTCTTTTCTTCGACATTGATACAGCACCTTTTGCAAGATTGGCTGAAACTATAACAGGTAGCATCTCTGGAGTCAAACCAACCGCTACAGATATAGCAAATAGAAAAGCATTTAACCAATCATGTTTTGTATAGCCATTTATTATAAATACTAATATAACCATTATAACAACAAATTTTATAAGAAAAACACTTATATCAGATAATCCTTTATCAAAATTTGTTTTAGCTTTCTTTTTGGTTATAAGTTTTGACATTGAACCAAAATAAGTATTATTACCTATAAATAAAACAACAGCTGTTGCAGTTCCACTAACTATATTAGTACCCATAAAACATAAATCTTCCAAATCTATTGGTGATTTTGGCATATCATCCAATGTTTTTTGTGACAATTTAGAAAATTTTTCTATTGGTTCTGATTCACCAGTTAGAGAAGATTGACTTATAAATAAATCTTTAGATTCGATAATTCTTAAATCTGCAGGAACTATATCTCCTGCTGATAAAAATACTATATCACCTCTAACTAATTCTGAAATGTCTATTTCCTTCCTTCTACCATCTCTAAGAGTTGTAGCAGTTGTTCTTATCATTGATTTTAATCTTTCACTAGCTTTATTTGATTTACTTTCTTGAATGAATTTTATAAAACTGCTAGCAATAACTAAAAAAATTATTGTAGTACCTGCAGTAGCATCACCAGTTACTAGTGATATCGTTGCAAGGATCATTAATACTATATTGAAAGGATTAAAAAGAGATTCTAATAATGATACATACCATTCATCTTCACTATCGCTCCCCACTTCGTTATAACCATATTCATCTTGCAGATCTTCAGCATATTCAGTACTAAGACCACGCCTTAAATCAGTTCTTAATTCTTCCAACAAATTTGTAGAATCCATCCTTGAAAAATTCACTAGTTCTTTATTTGAGATATCAAGAACGGTTCTTTTTTTTGCTTCTTTTTCCATAATCTACCCCAAAATATATAATGTTTCTAGGTCATAAAGAATATTATAATTGATAAAATAATAAAATGCTTATTAGCTCAGTTAGTATACAACACAATATTGGTATAAGTCAAGTATAATTCTATAACTTGTTTTCTTATTATTATCAAGTATTATAAATATCGTTATTGTAATTTTGTTTATGAACAACAAAAAAATTACTTATTTTTTGATATTTATATTAGTATTA